>JALVQH010000072.1 GCA_027031505.1 Campylobacteraceae bacterium
GGAGTGGTTACGACTGGGCGCTCCTTAGCTTGTGCTCTATCGTTCATGCAATAGACCCAATACCGCCATCACACTTCTTTTTCTTCTTCGAGCACAGGAGAAGCGTGCCTGTTTGCAAATGGTTTGGCTCTTTTTTGTTCAAAAGAGCTCAAATCTGCTCTTAGTTGTGTGCTCATTCTTGGCAAAAACCCTCATTGGAGACTATACGGAAAGGGAAATTGATCAGTATTAAACGAAGCTGAAGATATGAGGGTTGTGGTGAGGTGGGTTGCAGGATTTAAGTTATAGCTTTTTCCCGCGCAACGCCTCTTGCTCTATCGCTCTTTCAAAATTTCTCTGCACGACGATTTAACACTCCGACAACATCCGAATCACCTCCTGGGTGCGTTTGTATTTTTTGTCTTTTTCGGGTTTTTTACTCTGTTCTACCCATTTTTTAGCTTTTTGCATCTCCTCTTTGAGTAGTTTTAGCGCTTCGCACTTAAATTCATCAAGTTCTCCATTTTTAATAGCGTTAAAGAGAATGATATCTGCCGTTGCATTAGGGTCGGGATTGGCCTCTTTGAGCTCTTCGATCACTCGCTCCAGAGGCGACATGGCCGCACGCTTGGCCTCTTCGGCCCTTTGGTGCTCGATCCTACGCTTCTCCTCCATCTCTTCTCTTCGCATAATCTCCTCTTGTTTCTGGCGCATCCGCTCTTCTTGCTCTGCAAGCTCCCGTTCGACAGAGAGGCGTCGCTCTTGTTGATTGCGAAGGTTGTTTTCAAAGGCCTCCAGGACCTCCCGGTAGGCTTCGTCGGTAATCACTTCACAATAGAACCACCCGATAAATTCAGCCGATTTTACCGCATCCACATTGCTGGCAAGCCAATAGGTAAAAGGTGAAGATACATACTTTTGATCTGGTGAAAGTGGGTTGCCCTCTTGATCCTTTTTCATCTGAGGGATAAAGATTTGACGATGCCCATCAAGCGTCATCGCCACGGCACCACTATGTCTGCCGATGCGTGCCAAAAAACCTTTCCCCGCTTTTGCTTTTTGGATATATGGCAATGTCCTGTTGAAATAATCGATACCGATCAACCCCTTCTTTCGCTCTGCCCACCGCTGCTCCTCCTCGAATTTTGGGATATAAAAGCGGTTGACAGTCTGGATGATTTCGTCGAGGGTATAGACCTTGTGCGGTTGATGTACTTCTCTTTTGCGATCCCTTATTCGCGCATTGATCTGCTCAAGTATGCCTGGATCGACTCTATCCACCAACGTCATTTCGGCGACAAATTCACTGGCAGGAGCAATAAATTCATACCGTATACCGGTATTGTCATTTTCGGTCGAATCACTCTTTTTCTTTTTGTTCACACCCCATTTGATGGTTAATTTTGGTTCTTTTGGCATACTATCCGAAATTTTGACTTTCGAAAAAGGATCGCGTTCAAATTCACCAAAATATCTCTTTTGAAAAAGATAATCTCTCACCCTTCCATTGCGATCTGTTTTTTCTCTTGTCACGTCCGAAAAGTGTTTGCTCTCTGCTTCTTTGGAATAGAATGCGGTCTTTAGAGCCCCCTTGAAGCTGCTGCCAGGGATATAGGGAGTATGCGATGTCTTGATCGTCGCATGGATGGACAAGGCGTTGAATACCTCATGATCCTTTCCCTCTTTTTGCTTCACTTTGCCCAACGAATCGTTGTAGTTCTTCTCGATATCTTTGGCCACCGGTACTGTGTAGCGCGCGCATGTTTTTGCCAATTGCTTGATATCGTCTCGCTTGTAAAAGAGTTGCAATCGCTGATAACTGTTTGATCGCGAAACGATCGTAAGCAAATCGTTTCGCTGCTGATCGTTCAACATCGACACCAGAGCCGAATCGTCAAAATAGTAGAGACGACCATCATCGATGACATAGTTCGTCGGTTCATACAAGGTTCCATCGCCAATGTGCGCTGGTGAAATGGCTGTCAATTTTAGCTTGTAATTATGCTGGAACGGTTTCATTGTCAACCTCCAGGGTGATAGGGATGGTGATGGCGTATCCCTGATGGACGGTTTGGGTCATCGCTTTGGAGATGCTTCCGTCCCCTCCGAGTCCTTGACCAATGTAGGGTTTCGGATCGCTGTAAATCAAGGCAAAACTGTCCGCCATGAGTATAGGATTTTTCCAAACCAACGCATGGGCGAGATGGTTGCCATGCTTGCCAAAGCGCGTGAAGGTATCGTACCAGACTTTTTTGAACCCTTGCCCATGCAGAACCGAAGGTGAGAGCGTCATCATTGCATTGGCATCTGGATTGTCGAAACGATACTCTCGAACGCTCTTGATACGATAGCGCCCTCTTCCGATCGTCGCGTCTTTGCCCAGTCCGGTTTTGCCGATCTGCTCCAGATAGCGCCGCGCATCCTCTATGGGCAATCTATCATCAAGCATCAGATAGAAAGTAGCCTTGGGCATACCATGGTCGTATCGATAGTTGGCAAAGGGATCGAAACCCGTATCTGTGGTCGATGTCAAACGATCGATGGCATTGCGCACGACGATCGTCTCATGGATCTTATAGGGTTCGTTCGACTTGATCTTGTCGATAATGAAACGCTTATTATAACGGAAAGCATGTTGTTCGAATTCATCGAGATCGATCATGTTTTTCGCTTTAAGTATTTTTCGCTTTTTCGGATCGAACGAAATACCAAAAAGCGAATCGGCAATCGGGGGCTTCCTGATGCTGTTTGCAGGCAATAGATCGCTGATGATGGCAAAAGGAGCCTGCTGGTATGTCTCCAACAATCGATCCAACTCGTTACTCCCCATATTTTGTACAATTTGCCAGCAAAATTGCCCAAAAATCGTATCGCCTTTTGGGATCGTCGCAAAGGCACTCTCCAACACAATGTCAAACCGATACAGTTTCATCATCTATCCTTGCCCAAAAGGGTCCAATCGATCGAATGCCTCCTGAATGGATTGGCCGTTTTCTCGAAGATTTTCAAATGTGATTTTTCCATATCCTCGACTTCCATTTCCTCCCAGACTGTCAAGTTCGAGCAGTTTCATCCCCTCTTTGAGCAAGTCGATCAGATCGCTATCCCCTTCAAACACTTTGACCGTGACACTGAAGTCAAACGCCGCACCAGCGGGAACCCGTTCGGTCTGTCTTGGGTTGTCCGCTTTGGAAGTGATGCGGTTGATACTGTTTTCAAATTTCACTTCGGTTTTGACCCGCTCCGCGATCTCGCAATCGCTGAAGCTAACACGCGTGACACCCACCTTTCGACTCAACGCCTTGTCATCTTTGATTTCGCCACCATTGCCGAAAAGCTGGGCGATTTTGAGGGCGTGTTCTGCCTCTGTTTCTGTTGGATACGCTTTGGTCACATTGGCGGGCTTGCCTTCGTTGATGCCAACCAGACCCAATTTCCACTCGAGCAAACTTCTGATTTTGCCCTTGATGCTGCTGCCGGGTATGTAGGGGTCGCCGGTGATCGGGTGTTTGATCACTTCATTGTCGATACCACCGATCTTCATCGTCGCATCGCCGCCCCCAATGTGTAGTCCACTCTTGAGTTTGATCGTTCCACTGATTGTCGTTATGTCGATTAGTCTTGTCATCTCTTCTCCTCACTTTGATTTTTTGGCTCTCAAAAAGCCCATCATCGCCTCAAAAAGCAGTTTAAAAGTCTTGAAACTTCCAGCATCTTCGACTTGCTCAAGTCCATATTTGATAAAGTTCACAAAATTTTGATCTACCTTTTTACGTCCCAACGCATACGACACTTTCGAGTTGAGCATCAAGATCAAAGGTTCTCTTATCTTGAAGGCGCTCTCTTTATCCGCACTCGCTTCGATCTCCTCGAAAAAGTCGTTCACCTCATCGTAAAAACGCCTGATCTGGGTATAGCTGTTGGTATCTTTGTCGGCTTGAGCCAATACTGTGGCGATCCGTTCCGCCTTTGTATTGAACAGATTCTTGTCGATCGTTCCATCCTGAGTGAACGCGATGTCGCCTTTGTCGAGTCTCTCGGTCTGATGATTTTGGTGATGGTGATTTCTGCCACCTTGTCTGTTGTGGTATCTATGCATTCTTTCTCTCCTCGTACAGATTTGTAAACAGGGCAACTTCATAACGCTTGCCATACTCTTGGATATCGTTACCGATCTTCACGATCAACGCTTCCGCCTCCTCTCTTCTCTCTTTTTGGGTTTTCTCTACCACATTGCGGTGCCCCAAATATCTCAGTTTTGACCTCCAAAGCGTGTTTTCGATCTGATGATCCTCTTCCCGCATGTGGGCAAGCTGAATCAATGCATAAACGAACCCCGTACTCAAATCGAATCGTTCTCTTTGCACTTTGAGATAGTCGGACTTCTCCAACAGGGTCAGAAAGTCTGGATAGAGAATGTTGTTATGGAAAATGCGGATGGTGTTTTTCTCTTTGGTCTTTTTGGCCTCATCAAGCTGCGCTTCACTCTCTCTGGCCTGGAACCCGATCGGCGTAGAGGGTTTGACCATCGTGATGGATGCACTGAAACTCATTTGGCTTGCCTCGGCAATGAAATAGGTATGAAACGCCTCCTTGAACTCCTTGGCAAACTGCATGACCTCATCCCACGCCCCAATGAGAAAGAGATCATCCCCACCAGCAAAAACCGTATAGATATTGGGGAACCTTTTTCGCAACAGATAGGGTAAATGAATCGTAAAGAAGTTGTTGATGAGTCTTGAGACCATATTGTACTTTGCAAAATTTGGCTTCTGGCTATTGGGAAGCTTTTCGATGAAAATGGTGCCCAGATTGTCGATATCGGCTTTCAGTACCGCCAGGGCCGCTTTGCCTGTAGCACTGGCTGCAATCTCTTCGAAAGTTTTGGGTATCTCGATCCCATCTTGGTCTATTGTCGTCGGGATGTACGCTTTGAAAGTTCGTTTTGGATAACCGGTAAAGACATTGCCTGCCTCATCCGCAGGCGAAAAGTCATAAACCATCTCATACGGTTTATCCTGGTAGGTATAGGCGATTGTATAGCCAAATATATCGAGTGCTTCGCTTTGTCCTTTCGATCGATAGATATAGATGCGATTGTTTTTTGAGTTGGCAAGCTTCGCTCCGAGGGTTTTGTAGGTGTCGCACAGAGAACAGAGATCCTCTTTTGTCGCCGGTCTGATGGCGCACGAGGTGCAGATGTCGTGATCCTTCAGCTCATCGAGATAATGGGTAAAAACAGGATTCTCCAAGTGGGTCAAATCGAACTTTCTACTCTTGATGTCTTCGAGTTTATATCGAATGACCTCTTGTAACGCATGCAGCTTCTTGTGGGAAAAGTCGTGACAACTCGCTTCGGCATAGACGATACCGATCCCGGATTCTCCATAGGTGTTTTTCAAAAACCACTCGGTCAAGCTCTTTTTGGTCTTTTTGAGTTTGTCGATGGTCTCTGGTGTATTGTCGGCGATGATCATGAATTTACCTGCCACGTTTTGAATCACCGAGGTAGAAGCAAGCCCCAGCTCCTGCACGAGTTTCAGTGCGGCCAACTCGGTCACGATCGAAACCATCGCCGATTTGCCACGTAATGTTTTGGCCAACGCTTTGTTGTTCTCGACCGCACCGGAAAAGATGAACTTTTGGATTCCGAAAAAGTCACCAGAAATGACCAGGAATTTCTTCTTTTTCCACTCTGCTTCACTGTTGATGTCGATCAAAACCCCCTCTTCTATCTCATGATGATGGTATCGATATAGAGCCGAAGCGAATGCGGATGTGGATTTCAGATGGTCATACAAGCTCACATTGGGCTTGGTACCAAAAGCGGTAGCAGAAGGGATAAATGTAGTATAGGTCTCCAGCAAAGTATCGATCTTTTCGAGCAAATTACCCTGTTTGATCTTTTTGGCATCTTCAAGGAAAGCATCATATAGCTTTTTATATTCCGCAATAGCCTCTGGATTGTCGCCCGGCTCAATTTCGCTGTTGTTGCCACTGATGATCTCTTTGGCATTGATGGGTTGCAGCTTGTACCGATACGGGTTTTCTGTGGCTTCAAAATCACCAAACGGTACCACCAGGCGGGCTTGTAGATAACTTCTTTTGTCGTCGCTTTGGTTGTATTCATCAAACGATTCTCGCTCGAATCCACTCGAAACCCTATCGGCGATGGCCACAATCCACTGTAACAATGTGCTGGGTTTGTGGTGCATAGCAGCTGCATTGGTAAACGAATCATCTTCCAAAAAAGGCTTTTGTCTCAGCTCTTTTTTTGACAAAAGACCTATCGACTCAAAATCATCGACTATTTTAGCGGTAAACAGGGCATGTTGATGCGTAAAATATCCACCCTCCTTCCTGAAAGGGCAATAGAGTTGCATATTGCCTTCATCTTTTTTCAGCCCCACCCGCTGCCCGAACTTCCCAATATCATGCAACAATCCGGCCAGTGCTATCAGATCCACCTCTCTCATCGATACGATCCCCTTCTCGTCTGTTTTCTATCTGCCATTATACCCTCTTTGTGTGTCATATCGTGTCTACACTTTCTCTTTTTGTTCTGACGTATAGCA
>JALVQH010000073.1 GCA_027031505.1 Campylobacteraceae bacterium
AGTCGGTGGATCCGGTCGTGGAGGGTGTCGGTGACGAGGAGGGCTTTGGGGGTGTGGAGCATCGCATCGAGTTCTTCCCGGAGGCAGTCGGTTTCGATGGTGTTGCGCTGCTGCGCGATCCAGAGAGAGAGCATCCAGAGCACCATCGTCTGGGTGGCAAATGCCTTGGTGCTGGCGACCCCCTTTTCGATCCCGGCGCGTGTCAGGATGGTCGCATCACTTTCGCGGACGATGGAGGAGTTGTCGACGTTGCAGATACTCAGACTGCGCAGTCCGGCGCGTTTGGCCATCTTGAGCGCTTCGAGGGTGTCGGCCGTCTCGCCGCTTTGGGAGATGGTGACAAAGAGGGTATCTTTGCTCAGCAGGGGCTCTTTGTATCGGAATTCGCTGGCGATCTCCACATCACACCGGATCCTGGCGATTCGCTCGAAGAGGTAGGAGGAGGCCAATGCCGAGTGGTAGCTGGTGCCGCAGGCGCAGATCGTGATCGCGTTGATCCCCTCAAAGAGATCGCCGCTGAGTTCTTCAAGGTTGATGCCGTCTTCAAGCACACGCCCCATCATCGTCTCCCCCATAACGCGGCTTTGCTCATAGATCTCTTTCTCCATGAAGAAGCGGTAACCGTCTTTCTGCGCCAGAGCTTTGTCGGTGGGGAGGGGCTTAGTAGTGTAGGATTTGGCTCCTGCGTGATCGAATAACGTCACTTCGCCATTTTTGACGTATCCATAGTCACCATCCTCGAGATAATAGACTTCTTTGGCTTTGCCGATGATCGGAGTATCGGAGGAGGCAAAATAAATCTCCTCCCCGTCAAACCCGATCAACATCGGTGAGCCGTTTTTGGCGAAGAAAATCGCATCGGGATCGGCTTCGCTCACCAGCAGGATCGCATAAGCTCCTTCGAGACGTTTGACTGTCTGTTCAAAAGCTCTGAACGGATCGTTTGATGCCTGATGATACTGCTCAAAAAGGTGGACGATCGTCTCGGTATCGGTCTGGCTGAGGAAGGTGACCCCTTTTTCGGTCAGCTCTTTTTTGAGGGGTTGGTAGTTTTCGATGATCCCGTTGTGGACGACGTAGCTGTACTGCCCCATGTGGGGGTGGGCATTGAGTTCGGTCGGCTTGCCGTGGGTCGCCCAGCGGGTGTGCCCGATGGCGGCGCCGAAGCCTTCAGAATGGTAGTTTCTGGTTTTTTCGCGGAGGTTGGTCAGCTTGCCGACGGCTTTGAAGTTGTGCAGTGATTTCCCTTCGATGACGGCGATGCCTGCCGAGTCGTACCCGCGATATTCCAGATCCTGTAAGCCGTCCAGCAGGATCTCTTTTTTCTCTTTTTTCCCGATGTATCCGACGATGCCGCACATGTGTTACTCCGTTAGGTCTGAGATAAGATTTTCTATATTATGGCAAAAGTTCCCATTCTTCTCGATTAAGAACAGATCGTTGACCCGTCCTTTGATCGTATGGATCTTGGTCGAAGCGACATCGATCCCGTGCGCATCGAAGCGGTGGATGACGTAGGCAAGGAGCCCTTTTTGGTCCCGTGTCCGCAGACGCAGGGTAGCATACTCTCGGGAGTGATCGCAGTCGGTTGTGATCTCATTGTGTTGAATGTCCGGGCGCAGGAAAACGATCTCCTGTCTCCCGTGATAGGCTTCATGGATGATCGCTTCTACCTGAGGGAGTTCATCATCGGGAATGGTCTCGGCGAAGTCAATTTTGAAATATTTCAGATCATCATAGAGCTTGGTGATCTCCATGCTGACGATGTTGAGCCGGGAAAGGCGGGCAAGGAGATACCCCAGACGGATCGATTCGCGCCGGATGATTTCGAGGGTGAGAAACCGCTCATTGGTGATCGTATAGTTGAGCTCCCGGGTGGCAAACGCCGCCTCACCAATCGCGACGATCCGACGGGTGCTGTGCCGGATAAAAAAGGCGTTGGAGGGGATGGAGAGGATTTTGATCTGGATGGTTCGGGGGAGGGTGTTGAACGTTTTGGAGCGTTTGAGCGATTCGATCTTTTTCAGACGACGGGCGGTTTCGTCGAGAGCGGCTGTGTTGTTGATGACGTTTAGGGATTCCTT
>JALVQH010000074.1 GCA_027031505.1 Campylobacteraceae bacterium
CGTGGGCTTGTGCCGGATCGATGTCGAGAGACGAGATCTCCTTGACCGCGAGGACAATGTGGGAGGCGACGACGATGGGGTTGATGGCACGGTGGGGCTGGGAGCTGTGGCCGGAACGCCCCTGTATAACGATCCGCCAGGTATCGACCGAGGTCATCACCGAGCCGGGCTTGACCCAAAAAGTCCCCAGCGGTTCACTCGGGCGGTTGTGCATCCCGTAGATCCGCTCAAACGGGTACCGCTCCAGCAGACCATCGTCAAGCATCGCTTTGGCACCCGCACCCCCCTCTTCGGCCGGCTGAAAGATCAGATACACCGTCCCGTCAAACGCCACCTGCTCCTGCAGTACTTTGGCCGCAGCGAGCAGCATTGTGCTGTGCCCGTCGTGCCCGCAGGCGTGCATCACCCCCGGGTGCTCGGAGGGGTAAGCCACCCCACTCTCCTCCGCGATCGGCAGCGCATCCATGTCGGCACGCAGAGCGATCGCGCGATCGCTTTTTCCCCTGGTGATCCAGGCAACGATCCCGGTACCACCGATCCCCCGATCGTACGGGATCTCCATCTTGTCCAGCTCTGCAGCAATCCGGTCACTCGTCTGTGTCTCAGCGTAGCCCAGTTCGGGAATTTGGTGAAGATCGTGGCGCAGCTGCGTAAAATAGTTTATCTCCGGATCGGTCAACATCCCGGAAACGTTTTGCGATGTCATAGCAGATCCTTGTTTGTGTGTTATCTGTTACGGGCTAAGTGTTGCGTTTTGTGGGACTGAAGTCCCAGCCCCTTTTGATAAAAGCTTTTCGTAGAAAAGCATACCAAAACTATTAACTATTAACTATTCACTATTCACTATTTGGTGTGCAATTGCACACCCTACAATTCCATCAACCATCAACTATCAACCATCTACTATCGACCCATTAATCCCGGAGGCACACCGCCCCCCTGTCCGCCCATCTGCTGCATCATCCGCTGCATCTCTTTCATCCCCCCCTTGGTGGACATTTTCTTGGCCATTTTTGCCGCGTTTTTAAACTGCTTGATGACCCGGTTGACCTGCATCGGATCGAGACCGGCTCCGGCGGCGATGCGGCGTTTGCGGCTGTTGTTGAGCAGGTCGGGGTTTTCGCGCTCTTTGGGGGTCATGGAGCTCACCATCGCTTTGATCTGGCGCACTTCGTCGGAGTTTTCCAGATCCATGTCGCCGAGCTGTTTGGCCATATTGCCCATCCCGGGGATCATCCCCATGATCGACTTCATGGAGCCCAGCTTCTTGATCTGCTCCATCTGCTCAAGGAAGTCGTTGAAGTTGAACTGCCCTTTTTTGATCCTGGAGGTCATCCGTTTGGCGGTCTTCTCATCGATCACGCCGGCGGTCTTCTCCGCCAGCCCCTCGATGTCCCCCGCACCCATGAGGCGGCCGGTGATCCGCTCGGGGATAAACGGCTCGAGATCGGGCATCTTCTCTCCGCTACCGATGAAGCGCAGCGGCACCCCGACCTGATGAGCGATCCCGAGAGCCACGCCCCCTTTGGAATCGCCGTCAAATTTGCTCAGCACCACGCCGGTGATCCCGATCTTCTCCTTGAAGGTCGCAGCGGTACGCACCGCATCCATCCCGGTCATCGCATCGGCCACGTAGAAAATCTCGTCCGGATCAGCTGCCTGCTGTACCTCGGCCAGCTCCGCCATCAGCTCCTCGTCGATCGCCAACCGTCCGGCGGTATCGATGAGCACCACATCATACAGCTCATCTTCAGCCTTTTTCAGTGCAGTACGTACCAGCTCGACAGGCGTGCCGTTCTCATCAGCCACCAGCTCCACCCCGATCTGCTCCGCGATCTGCCGCAGCTGCTCTACTGCGGCCAGACGCTGGAGGTCGGCGGCGACGAGGAGGACTTTTTTCTTCTTCTGTTCCTTGAGCATATACGCCAGCTTGCCGGTAGTGGTGGTCTTACCCGATCCCTGCAGACCGGTCATCAGCACCACCGTCGGCGGCTGGGAGGCGAAGACAAACCCCTGGTTCCCCTCCGCCGTGAGGATCCGAACCAGCTCCGCCTGAAGTGCGGCGAGGAA
>JALVQH010000075.1 GCA_027031505.1 Campylobacteraceae bacterium
GAGGGCGGTGGCCAGCGCCTTGCCCATTTTGCCGCTGGAGTAGTTGGAGAGGTAGCGCACTTCATCGAGACGCTCCCGCGTACCGCCGCCGGTGACGACCACTTTGCGCTCTTCCCAGAACGGATCACGCAACATCGCCTGAGCCGTCTGGAAATAAATTTCCTGCGGATCGGCCAATGCCCCAGTCCCTTCATCGCCGCAGGCGAGGAGTTTCTCCTGCGGACGGATGATGCGGGTGTCGTTGACCCCGAGCATTTTGAGGGAGCCTTCGGTGTAGTGGTTTGCGATCATCTGCGTATTGGCTGCCGGAGCTACGAGGAGTGCTCCCCGGTAGGCCAATGCGACCTGGAGGACAAGGGTATCGGCGATCCCTTTGGCGAGTTTGTTGATGGTGTTGGCTGTGGCTGGAGCGATGAGGTAGACATCGGCCCATTTGCCGAGATCGATGTGATTCATCTCACTGTTCCAGCTCTCGGTCGCTTCGGTGAGCACCGGCTGGCCGGTCGCAGCCTCAAAGGTCAGGGGGGTAATGAAGCGCTGCGCGGCGGGGCTCATCACCACCCGCACCGTCGCGCCGGATTTGACGAAGAGGCGGGCGACTTCGATCGCTTTGTAGATGGCGATGCTGCCGGTGACGCCGAGGAGGATTTTTTTGCCCGACAGGTTGATCTGCACTATTGCCCCTTTCCGAAGAATTTGTGGAAGAAACCGGCGACGATTTTCATCGGGGTACGGCTGATGGCGAGTGCACCGGTGGGGACATCCTTCGTCACCGTACTGCCGGCGGCAATGATCGTATCATCTTCGAGAGTCACCGGGGCGACGAGCTGACTGTCGGAGCCGATGAAGACGTTGCGTCCGATGGTGGTAGGGTACTTGGCTTTGCCGTCGTAGTTGCAGGTGATCACCCCCGCACCGATGTTGGAACCCTCATCGATGGTAGCATCCCCGATGTAGCTCAGGTGTCCGGCTTTGACCCCGGTGAGGGTGGACTTTTTGACTTCGACGAAGTTGCCGATGTGGGTACCCTGCAGGGTGCTCTGAGGGCGGATACGCGCCATGGGGCCGGCATCGGAATCGATGAGGGTGGCATCCTCGATCACCGAGTGGGCTTTGATGTGGCTGCGGACGATGTGGGTGTCGCCCCGCAGCATCACGCCGTTTTCCAGCGTGCACTCCCCCTCGAAGGTCACATCCGATTCGATGTAGATCGTCTCAGGCAGGTGCATCGTGACCCCTTCGCGCATCCAGTGTTCACGGATGCGGCGCTGCATCATCTCCTCGGCGTGGGCAAGGTCGAGTTTGGAATTGACCCCGAGAAACTCTTCGGCACGGACGACCACCGGATGGACGGTTTTGCCCTCGGCTACGGCCATTTCGACGATATCGGTGAGGTAGTACTCCTGCTGGGCGTTGGCGTTGCTCAGACGGGGGATATAATGCTCAAGGACATGACGGGAGACGCAGTAGATCCCGGCATTGAGGGTGGTGACCGCTTTTTCTTCAGGGGTGCAGTCCTTGTCTTCGACGATCCGCCGGACATTTCCATTCTCGATGATGACACGTCCGTAGGCGGGAGGCGGGTCGAGCTGGAGGACGCTCATGTTGATATCCGCATCCCCCTCGGCGAGCAGGCGCAGGGACTCTTCGGTGATGAGGGGCATATCGCCGTTGAGGATCAGGGTGCGCTCATGCCGGGGAGTGATCCCCCGCATCGCCCCGCCGGTGCCGGGGTAGCTGACGGCATCCTGAAGGTGAAAGGTGATCCCCTCATAGACCGCTTCGACCGCCTTTTGGATCCGCTCGGCCTGGTGGTGAAGGACGACGGTGATATCATCGGAGACCTTCTGCGCCGCGCCGATGGAGTGAAACAGCATCGGCTTGCCGGAGATAGGGTGGAGGACTTTGGGGGTATCCGATTTCATCCGGGTTCCCTGTCCCGCTGCGAGAATGACCACACTGAGTGCCATGGCGTTCCTTTGGTTGTTGATCCGGCATGCACGACTCAGGAGGCGGGACTTCAGTCCCGCAGTGCAGGGCAATAGCCCAGCCTCCGCTTGAT
>JALVQH010000076.1 GCA_027031505.1 Campylobacteraceae bacterium
CTCCGATGCCAACCCGACCGACGGAAAAACCGCAAAAGTGGAGATCAAAGACAGCAACAATACCACACTCGATATGGGGATCAGGCAGGTTTTTTACCGTCTCGGTGACCTTTTTTGGATTGATGCCAACAATGACGGTGTATATGACTCTGGCGAAAAGACGATTCCGGATGCCAGAATAGAACTGCTTAACAAAGACGGAAGTGTCGTTGCGGCAACCATGACCGACAAAAATGGACGTTACCATTTTGATGTACCGGCTGGCGAGTACAAAGTCCGCTTCCACATTCCGCAAACCATGATCGAGGACGGATATACATTTGATAATATTCAAAAAGAGGGAGATGATACAAACAAGGTCAACGGAGAAGGAATAGTTGAAGTATCTGCAGAAGTGGGTTCCGGCATTGCAACACAAAACCTTACTCTCGATGCTGCGATCCATTGCCCCTGTGCAGATGTGACTTCGGATAATGTGGATGCCATGAAGACAATGGCGAACCTTCTGATGTCCCTTTTCAGTCTCTGGATCGGGATACTGATGCTTCGAAAAGAAGAGAGATGGTTTGGGTGATGAAATAGTACCAATACCTCTGGGTTCTAATGACTCTTTCGCTATAATCGTTTCCGATTATGCCGTCACATCGACGGCTTACAAGGACGATCATGCTGCTGTTTACCCCCGGCCCAACCCCGGTACCCGAATCAGTACGCCAGGCGATGGCGACCCCGACACTCCATCACCGTACCCCGGAATTTGAAGCGATCTTTGCGCAGGCGCGGACGCGTTTGTTTGATCTCATGCAGACCGATGAGGTGGTGATGATCGCCTCTTCGGGCACCGGCGCGATGGAAGCGGCCGTGACCAATCTCTGCCACGATACCCTGCTGAATATCAACGCCGGCAAGTTCGGTGAGCGTTTTGGCAAAATTGCCCAGGCTCACGGTTTGGGCAGCGTCGAGATCCGGCACGAGTGGGACACGCCGGCCACTGCCGAAGAGGTGCTCGAAACCCTCGAAACCCATCCGCAGATCGACGCGATTGCCATCCAGATCAGCGAATCAGCCGGCGGTCTGCGCCATCCGGTCGAAACGATCGCCGCTGCGGTCAAAGCCCAGCACTCCGATGTGATGATCATCGCCGACGGGATCACCGCAGTCGGAGTCGAGCCGATCGATACTACACACATTGATGCGCTCATTGCCGGGAGCCAGAAGGCCCTCATGCTCCCTCCCGGTCTGGCGATCCTCGGCTTGAGCAACGCCGCAGTTGCGAAGATCGGTGTCGGAAAAGGGTACTACCTCAACCTCGCCACCGAGATCAAGAAGCAGCGCCAGAACACCACCGCTTATACTGCCGCTACGACACTGGTGATTGGTGTAGAAAAGATTCTATCAGCCATCGAAGCGGAGGGGGGGCTGGATGTACTGTATGATCGCACCGCACGCCGCGCCCGTGCAACCCGCACGGCGCTTGAAGCACTGGGATTGCATAGTTATCCCCGAACACCGGCTCCCTCGATGACCACCATTGACGATCCTGATGCCAACGCCATCCGAAGTGCCCTCAAAGAGCAATACGGCGTCAACGTTGCCGGCGGCCAGGACCATCTCAAAGGGAAAATCTTTCGCATCAACCAGATGGGACTTGTTGCTCCTCATGAGGCAGCCTGGGTGGTCAATGCCGTCGAGTTGGCGTTGGATGGATTGGGACGGCGGCCGTATGACGGGACGGCCAATCGTTTCTTCAATGCGATTTACTACGGACTGGAAGGGGCACAATGATTTTCGCTCACGAGATTCCGGCCGGAAGCCACCTCTATTCCGGCGAAGCCGCCCGTACCAAACGCACCATTGAGAGTCGGGCTGCCGAGGTGCTGAGTGCGCAGGGATACGAAGAGATCGTTACGCCGCTGTTTTCATACCAGCAGCACGAAAACTTCGCCGATCGTCGTCCTCTGATCCGTCTGAATGATGCAGACAACCACGAAGTGAGCCTGCGTGCCGATTCGACGGCTGATGTGGTTCGAATCGTCACCCGGCGGCTTGGACGCAGTACGCAGACAAAAAAATGGTTTTATATCCAGCCGGTTTTTACCTTCCCGACCACGGAGCAGTATCAGGTGGGTGCGGAGGTGATCGACGGGGAGTTTGTCGATGTGACCCGCACGGCACTTGCGTTGATGGAGACACTCGATCTCCATCCGCTGGTGCAGATCGCCAACATGGCCATCCCAAAGCTTCTATCGGAAAAATACGGCGTAGCTCTTGAAGCGATTGAGGTGATGCATCTCGATACAATCCTCGCTTCCGGACATCCGTGGATCGAATCGCTTGTGCACATTCAGCACCCACGGGATGTGCAGAACCTGAGTCTCTATCCGGCCGACCTGGCTGCCGAGTTGAGCCGGATGGTTGAGGCAGCCGGAGCATTGGAGCGGGAAGACATTCTCTTTTCGCCTCTTTATTTTGCCCGGTTGCGTTATTATGATGCACTGGTGTTCCGTTTGTTTGCGGACAACACCGTGTTGGCAACCGGAGGGACATACACCGTCGATGAGACCAACGCAGCAGGTTTCGCCCTCTACACCGATGCCTGCATCACCCAGATACTCCAGAAGGATACTCATGGCTAATCAGGCAGATCTCATCATCGGACTCCAATGGGGGGACGAAGGCAAAGGAAAAATCGTCGACCACATGGCGCAGACCCACGACTACGTCTGCCGCTTCGCCGGCGGACACAATGCCGGGCACACCATCGTCATCGGCGATCAGACCTACGCACTCCATCTGATCCCCTCCGGGGTTCTCAACTCCAGTGCTGTCAATGTCGTCGGTAACGGTGTCGTCCTCTCTCCGAAGGATTTCATCGAGGAGATGGAGCAGTTTGACGACCTTGAAGGGCGCCTCTTCATCTCCGACAAAGCCCACCTTCTCCTCCCTTACCATGCTTTGATCGATCAAGCACGCGAACGGATGAAAGGGGATAAAGCGATCGGTACCACCGGCAAAGGGATCGGACCGGCCTACGGGGACAAAGTGACCCGCGTCGGCCACCGCGTCGGGGAACTCCTCGACCCGCCCAAACTCGCCGCCAAAATCACGACGTACTTCGAGATGTACCGCGGGATTTTCGAGGTGATGGGGGTGGAGCTTCCCACCGAAGCGGAGCTTGTCGAAGAGTTGTCCGGTTACAAGGCGGTGCTCGCCCCCTACATCACCGACACTACACTGCTGGTGTGGGACGCCCTCGACAGCGGCAAAAAGATCCTCCTCGAGGGGGCGCAGGGGACGATGCTCGACATCGACCACGGCACCTACCCCTACGTCACCAGCTCCACGACGGTGAGTGCGGGTGCTGCCAGCGGTCTGGGGATCGCCCCGCGTGACATCGGCCGGGTCACCGGCATCGCCAAAGCCTACTGCACCCGTGTCGGCAACGGCCCTTTCCCGAGTGAAGACCACGGCGAAGCGGGTCAGCGCCTCCGGGACAACGGCCATGAGTACGGTACCACCACCGGTCGCCCCCGCCGCTGCGGGTGGTTCGATGCGGTGGCCGCCCGTCATGCGGTTCGGATCAACGGCGTCGACCAGATTGCCCTGATGAAACTCGATGTCCTCGACGGTTTCGAGGAGATCAAGGTGTGTGTCGCCTACGAAGTGGACGGCAGGCGGATCGACTACGTCCCCTACGATCTCGAGGAGGCGACGCCGGTCTACGAAACGTTTCCCGGCTGGGATACAACCAGAGGGATTCAGAGCTTTGATGCTCTGCCCCAAACGGCACGTGAATATATCACGGCACTTGAAGAGATGGTGGGGGCGAAGATGGGGATCATCTCCACGTCGCCCAAGCGGGAAGACACGATTGTTCGGAAAGAGTGAGTAATGAAAAATGAAAAATGAAAAATGAAAAATTTCGGTATGCTTAGAGAAACAAAAATCCAATCGCGCAAGGAGTGCCCATGAGGTTGAAGCCGCAACAAACCGGCTACGTTGCCGGCAAAGTGGCCATTGATCTGGCCAATGCACCGTTTGTCCGCCTCCCTAAAGGAAAGGAGGCCGTCACTGAAGCGGTCAAAAAGATCATCGATGCCAATCTCGAGGTGGAACGTGCGCTCGATGAGCGGGTGCGTGAGATCATCGAGGAGAATTACGACGAGATCGAGTTTCAGCATGCCGATGAGCGGCAGCTTTTTTTCATGATCAAAAAAAAGCTTGCCCCCGAAGCCGGGGTGATCATGAACTATGACGATCGCTACAACGACCTCTCTCACACCATCCTCGACGAACTCTACGAAAATTACCTCGTCGAGTACGAGGTCAACGAAAACCAGGTGCGCAACGTCATCTTCAAAGCCTTCAAAGCGTTTGCCGACTCCTTCGATGAGATTGATGATATTGTCTATACGAGGATCAAAAACATGAAACGGGAAGTGATCCCCGGCACCCAGGATTACGAACTGATCTACGAACGGCTCTATCAGGAAGAGCTGGCCAGGCGCGGGATGCTGTGATTCAATCAGGAGTTAGGAATCAGGAATTAGGAATTTTGGTTTTACCGAAACTCCTCACTCCTCACTCCTCACTCCTCACCAAAACACCGAGGAGATACAATGACCAGAACCAGCCTCTATTTCGAAAACGGCCTCTTTCTCGAAGCGGAGAGTTTCGGCGCCGGGGGGACGGCGGTGGGTGAAGTGGTGTTCAACACTTCCATGACGGGGTATCAGGAGATCGTGACCGATCCGAGTTATGCCGGGCAGTTTGTCACCTTCACGATGCCCGAGATCGGCAATGTCGGTACCAACGGGCAGGATATGGAGTCCCGGGGTGCTTTCTGCAAGGGGATCCTCGTCCGCAACTACCAGCCCCGCCCCTCCAGTTTCCGTTCCGAAGAGCCCCTCGATGCGCTGATGAAACGGTTCGGGGTGATGGGGATCACCGCCGTCGACACCCGTTTCATCACCAAAATGCTCCGGGACGAGGGGGCGATGGAGATGATCGCCTCGACCGAGATCCACGATCCTGACGAGCTCAAGAGACTCCTCGATCTCGCTCCCCGGATCGCGGAGATCAACTACATCGAGCAGGTGAGCACCCCAGAGCCCTACGTCCACACCGAGAGCCGCTACGATATCACACAGTTTGCCTACGGTGTCGCCCGGACCTCCAAACGGATCGTCGCCTACGATTTCGGGATCAAGCGGAACATCCTCAATGAACTGACCCATGCCGGAGTCGAAGTCAAAGTGGTTCCTCACACCACCCCGGCTGAGGAGGTGATCGCCGCCTATGAAGCGGGGGAAATTCAGGGGGTCTTCCTTTCCAATGGCCCCGGCGACCCCCTCATTCTCAAAGAGGAAAAAGTGATCACCAAAGCACTGCTTGCGGCGAAGATCCCCATGTTCGGGATCTGCCTCGGACACCAGATGCTCTCCATCGCCCACGGCCACGACACCTACAAACTCAAGTTCGGCCACCACGGCGGCAACCATCCGGTCAAAAACGGCGCCACCCGTGCCGTCGAGATCACCGCCCAGAACCACAACTACAACGTCCCCGAAGCGATCACCGCGATCGCCGACGTGACCCACATCAACCTCTTCGACAACACCATCGAGGGGGTACGGTACAAGGATGAACCGGTGATGTCGGTGCAGCACCACCCCGAAGCGAGCCCCGGGCCCCATGAGAGCCGGTATATTTTTGCCGAGTTTGCGGAGATGTTATCATGAATATAGCTATTTTGTTTGGCGGCTCCAGCCACGAACACGAGATCAGTATCGTCTCGGCCATCACCCTCAAAAAAGTGCTCAAGCGGAACACCCTCCAGTTTATCTTCGTCGATGCGCAGCGGGATTTTTACCTGATCGACCCGGCGAAAATGACCTCCAAGCACTTCAGCAGCGGGGAGTACAAAAAAAGTAAAAAGCTTACCCTCAAAAAAGGGGGCTTCCATACCGAAGGGGTGCTCGGCTCCAAACCCGTCACCACCGATGCTGTTCTCAATCTTGTCCACGGCCGCGACGGGGAAGACGGCAAGATCGCCGGGATGTTCGCCTTTTATCACGTCCCTTTCATCGGTCCCCGCCTCGAAGCCGCAGCGCTGAGCTACAGCAAGCTTGCGACCAAATTCCTCGCCACATCCCTCGGGGTGGAGACCCTCCCGCATGAGGTGCTCCGCCGCGACGACGTACGCAAAATCACCCTGCCCTATCCGATCATCATCAAGCCGGTGCATCTGGGGAGTTCGATCGGGGTGAGCATCGTCCGGGATCCCTCTGAGCTCGACTATGCCCTCGATGTGGCGTTTGAATTTGACACCGAAGTGCTGATCGAGCCGTTTATTGAAAGGATTGAAGAGTACAACCAGGCCGGAGCCTGGACCGGTGAGTGGGAGCTGAGTATCATCGAAGCC
>JALVQH010000077.1 GCA_027031505.1 Campylobacteraceae bacterium
ATCGTATTTGACCGAACCGGTTTTGCTGCTATCCCCGGTTGTGCCGTTGCTGTTGAAATCGAAGTCACCGGAGCATCCGGCAGCAAGCAGCGCAAAACCTGTATAGATCAAAGATCGGAGTGTTATATGCATCCATACCCTTATCATGTTGAAATTATGGGCATAGTGTATCATTTTCCGTATTATCGTCAGCTGATTACCCCCTCCAGTTTGGTTTCCAGGATTCGGCGGATGCGGTTTGTGAGCTTTGGCGGAGCGCGGCATCGACTTCGATGATGAGACGCGCTTCATCCCCAACACCCTCGACGAATCCCCCTTCGCCTACAAGGATATTTTCGAAGTGATGGCGCTCCAGCATGAACTGGTGGAGGTGGTGGAGCATGTCAAACCGATTATCAATGTCAAAGACAATACGAAGCAGCGGTATTGACGGGGGATAAATATGGTATAATGGCACTATTTTCAGAGAGTTTCATAAGGATGCAATCAGCGGAAGGAGAAGCCATGGCAGCGCGTGCCTATACCGAACACTACACGATCGAAGACTACCGACACTGGGAGGATGAGTGGGAACTGATCTACGGTGTCCCCTACGCCATGGCACCCTCTCCGATGGTGACGCACCAGAGTGTCAACCTGAAGATATCGAGACAACTGAGTGAAAAACTGGATAACTGCCCCGATTGTCAGGCACTTTTCGAGATCGACTGGGAAATCTACAGCGATACCGTTGTCCGACCCGATACGCTGGTCATCTGTTACGAACCGGATGAGAAACTGACCCGCAAACCCGAGATTATTTTCGAGATCGCTTCCCCTTCAACCGTCATGCGGGATGAAACCCTCAAATTCGAGCTCTATCAGCAGGAAGGGGTGACGTACTATATCATCGTCTATCCCGACAACCGTGTCGCGAAAGTCTATAAACTTCAAGAGGGGAGATATATCAAAGTAGAGGATTTTGCGGATGAGACGTACACGTTCGTCCTCGAGAAGTGCGCGATAGCGTTTGACTTTTCCGGAATATGGCGAACCAGGTGATCCCCGACAGAATCATATTATGCGGTCTCGGCAGCGATCAAAAAACTCAAAGCCGAAAGGAAGATCGAACCTGCCAACCCCCAAAGCGTAGAGGAGGGGGTCACCACGATCCCACACCGCCTCCACCGCCACCGCCACCGGAGAAGCTGCCCCCGCCGCTGAACCCACCGCTCTCGGAAGGGGGTGGGGCGGTTTCGCTCTGTACCGCGTGGTTGAAGTGATCCATCGAGTGGAAATCCCCGTAATACCAGCCGGGCTGAGCGACGCTGAGTTCGTCGTAGAGGGCGAGCCAGTGTGTGTCGAGCCCGAAGAGGACGGCGTAGGGGAGCCCCTTGTCGAGGTAATTCGGATCCTGTTTTAGAAACCGGCGGATCCGATCCCGCTCGACACGCTTCATGAACTCCCGATACCCCAGCAGATAGCGATAGGTCTCCAGCCCCTTCGGGGCGAAGATCCCGATTCGCCGGTAAAAATAGTATACCCCTGCAATGAGGATCGGCAGCAAAATCATCGGAGACTGGAAAAGGGTGGCGAAAATGTGTCCGTCCAACGCTCCGGAAAACCCCATCAGGCTGACAATCAGCCAGAAAAGGCCGAAGAAGATACCGCTGTAACTGCGACTGCGGACAGCGGCGAACAGCACCGAGGCACCGATCCCGACGAACAGCGTCACCATCCCCGACAGGAAGGCCACCTCCCATCCGAACAGTTTGAACGTGCTCACAAACGCCAGCACGATCAAGACCGCCGAGACCGCTCCGGCAGTGAGGAGAAACCGTTTGCGGCTCTTTTGGGGGTCGGCGTGCATCTGCCCCGACGCAACACTCCAGGTGTAGAGCATCTCGTTCAGGGTGTCGAGCTGACGGTTGATCGCCTTTGCGCGAGAAGCATCCCTCGTTTTTACCACATAGGTGTCGCCGTTTTTGAACAAAATCTCATTCAGCAGATAGCGCTGATCGGGGGTGAGGGCGTCGTCGGCCGCCGCAGGTTTGTCGGTACGCCGGATGATCGGATTGACATCCCCCTCGGGCTGGTGCACTTCGAGATACCCCTGTGTCCCCAGCTCGAGGATCGCAGCGGCGAAATCTTTTTTGTCGGCGAATTTGTCGAGAATGAGCCCCGACTGGAGGAGGCTGAGCCCCCTGGGGGGATAATACTGGGGAGCGACGGAGCCGACACCCTCTTTGGCGCCGAACCCCCGGGCATGCTTCCACAGCCAGAGGAGAAAAGCGACGATGGCTCCCCAGTGCCAGTGACCCATCAGCCGATCCGCCGCGGTGGGCAACAGCTCGTCGGCACGCTGTCCGAGGAGCCCCTCGGGGTAATTGGCTTCGACGGTGAGCGCTTCGTGTGGCGCCAGATCGTCCACCTCGAACCGGACGTGGTGTCCATCGATCCAGCGGTAGTCCGCCCGCGAATCGGTCGAACCGTACGTGCCGGTGTAGACCCCGATCCGGACGGCATCACGGGTGAGGGCGGGGGGGAGGATCAGATCGGCGACGGCCTGCCTGACCGGGACGTTGGAGCCGGCTCCCACAGCATTCCACCGGATCGCCTCCATCCCGGAGAGGGAAGAGGGGTATACCCCCCGCTCCACGTCGTAGCTGAGGGTATAGGTGTGCCGACCCGTTACGGTTTTGGCGGGGTCGCCGATGCGGTAGCGCACCATCTCTCCGTCGGTCGCGGAGCGCATCGTACTCCGCTGAAACGGCACCGGCTTCCCCTCGAGTGCTACCGTGAAATTGGAGAGTCCGACGGATGCCGCCGGGGCGTAGCGTGAGACTTTGACCGTGAGGGGAATGTCCCGGAAGATCCCGTGGCGCGGATGATCCCCGAAGTCGTAGTCGATCACCTCCTTGAGATGGAGACTGCCGTCGGGACGGACGGTGATCGTGGTGTGGTACGTGGTGATCGCCTCAGCCCGAACCAGAAGAGGAAAGCCGAGCATCAGGATCAAAAAACCCGATAGAATTCTCAGGGCTATTGCGTGAAGCCGGCGTTTTTCCTGAGAATTCGATAAACGTCTCATGACCCGGTCAGGAGAGGTCAATCTCGGGCATTGTCTTTACCGCAGCCGCTTCGCTCTCATCCAGCTCAAAATACTCACGCGACGTGAAATGGTACTTGTCGGCCACGAGTACATCGGGGAACGACTTGAGCCTGGCATTGTAGTCCCGGACGATGGCGTTGTAATAGCGGCGGGCATTCTGGATCGCATCCTCGATGCTGCTGAGTTCCGACTGGAGATTGAGAAACTGCGAATCGGCTTTGAGGTCGGGGTAGGCTTCGGCCAGGGCGAAGAGTCTGCCCAGTGATGCCCCGAGCAGACTCTCGGCGGCACTTTTGTCAGCCGGTGTCCGGGCATCCATACTCATTTTGCGTGCTTCGATCACCTTCTCGAGGGTGCCCGCTTCGTAATCTTTGTAGCCTTTGACGACATTAACCAACGCGGGGATGAGGTTGTAGCGGCGTTTGAGCTGGACGTCTATGTCCGACCACGCCGCATCGATGCCGGCTTGCAGTGAGACAAATTTGTTGTAGATCGCGATGAGGTAGAGGACGACACCGACGATCAGGATCAGAATAATGGTGCTGAAACTCATGGGAACTCCTTGTAAAGACGGTTTGTCAATAATATAAATCAGAAGGGCACAACTGATCACTCACCTGTACCCAGACTGCCTTCGGTACAGGTGATGACATCGGTCGTTTTATCGTACTTCTGAACACAGCCGATCGTAACATCAAGATACTTCAGCTCCTCGCCAAGTGCTTCGGCGATCGCCCGGCGTCTGTCCGGATTCCAGTCTTCGTACACAAAATTTTCGGTTTTGTCTCCAAGTGCCTCATCGATCGCATTGACCGGCTGAATGCACATTTCGGCAGCCACAGATGTGTTGGCATCCCGGATACACTGCTGAGCAGTTTCCAATGCAGTTTTGAGTTTGGGCAGGAGGCGTTTCTGCTTCTGAAGATACCGTTTGCCGAGAGCATTGATTACCGCCTTTTCCTGATCGGGAGTCAGGGTATGATTGGTATCGTTCAGATCGACCGACATTTTTTTGAGGGCAGTATGGAGATCCTCGACAGCTGCAATATAATCTTCACTTCGGGTCAGCGCCGATGCATTGCTGGTATAGTCATCATCGATCACGATGGGAAAATGGGGCAGGGCAAACTCCTTGTCGTTGATCGGCTTGTTCAGCATTACATACACGGCAGTACGCGAGCTTCGGAATCCATCAGAAGTGATGGTGATACGCAGAGGAATTCCTTGATAAAGGCATACCTCTTCTCCGGGTCCTTTCCAGAGCTCACATGTCAATCCTGTGATGGTCTCCGTCCCAATTTTCCGGGCATGGATCTCTTTGAGAAAAGCAAAATTTTCTTTCGAAAGATCCTGACCTTTGGCGAGGGCAACATCCATATCGCGATCGCGGGTTTTGTACGTTATGTTTTCATCGTAGTCAACTGAGTAGATCGTTCCGTAGTCGATCTTGCTCAAGCTGTGACGGTTGCGCGTCTCATTGAAATCCCCTGTCTGTACCTCGGTAACATCTTCTTCTTTGATCTCCCTGGCTCCCCAATGGTCAAACACCAGCCGCGCTACACCGACGGTCCGGGTTTCGAGACCTGCCGATCTGCCGGTAGTATTGATATCGTAGAGGATTGTTGCCGAAGAGAAAGGGTAGCGTTTGAAGCCTTTGTGTATATGGGGCAGTTCGGTACCCCGCATTTCGCCTGTCCCTATCCAGAACAATACTGAAAGCATGATGATGATCTTCACCTTTTCTCCTGCATGCAAGATTGCCTGTGATTATACCATAAGATATTCTATTCTGATTAACCTTTCTGTAATATTCATTGATATGCTTTTTTTATATTTATTAATGTTCTACCTGCAAATTGTGACATATTAAAAAATAGCATCATAAGAGACACCCCTTTCGTCCCGGTCAATCCGAATCGATTCCCAGAAGTATTCCACATGTTTTTCAAACAGCGTAACGGCTGATGAAGTTGATTTTTTGTCAAGCTTGAGAAGTATGACCTGAGACTGGAAGAAAAAGAGGGGTGAAAAGAACTCATTGGCCAGAAGCAGGGGATCTGAGGAGCGAATCATTTCATCCTGCATCATCATGAAAAGAATGGAGGAGAGTTTTTTGATATTTTGTTGATAAAAATATTCATGGTACAGATCCCGAACGGTACTGTTTTTGTACATCTCCTGCATCATCAGTTTGAAAAGCGCCTCGTTTTTGCCGTCAAAACTTATAAGTTTGAACGTCGTGGCAATATTTGCGAGGAGCGCTTTTCCGCGTTTGTAAAGTTCTTCGGGTGCCTTTTCCTCAAAGATAGTGACGATTGCTGAAGTCAGCAGCATATCAAGCAGGGCAGTCAGGATGGCATCCTTGTTCTTGAAATGGTTGTACAGTGCCCCCTGCTGCAATCCCACTGCCGAAGCGATATCACGTACGGTGGTTTCACGGAAACCCTTAGAGGAAAACAGCGAGAGAGACGCATCAAGTATTTTCTGTTTTGTCCGGGTACTTCGAGAATGAGTAGCAGCTCCCATATTATCGACCTTTTAACAAATAGTTACGACATTATAGTGAACATTTGTTCATTTGTCAAGAAAATCAGACAGGTAAATATGAACAAGCGTTCATTCTAAAACTTTTTGAAAGATCGCAAAATGAACAACTGTTCATAACATGCTAAGTAAAAGCCCATTTTATGGTTTTTCATGATAGAAGCAGACTTCACACTAATAGACGGGAGGGAGATATTTATTTCATATTAGTTAATATATTAAAAATTCGATTTTTTCTGTACTGATATTTATTAGTATTTGTTGATATTTATTAATCTTGATATTTATTAATCTTACTATTTTTTAATATTTAATTATTCAATCCCATATTCGTCAATTTTGATATATTTTATATTATGTTAACCATTGGAGATTGAACGGAAGAGTCAGAACCTCCAGATGATTCATCGCTTCGCGACAAATCATCTGGATTGATGGGATCAGACCCTGTTGGCGTTATTGTTTGAAAAAAGCAGAATACAGGGGGCGAAACTCTGCCCCTTAAAAGAAGCGAACCTGCCGCATTTACCCTTTCATAAAACCGATATCTTTTTGGGTAAAGTTCCTAAACTCCGGCAGAATCTCGTCGATCTCATCGGGGGTTGCCCCAAACCACTTGAGCAGGGTCGCGTAGTACTGGCTGAAGGAGATGCCGGGGATGAGTCGCCCCTTTCGGCTGAAGTCATCTTCGCTTTCAGAACGCAGATCGGGCATCGCTCCATGGATCCCAGGTTTCACGGCGCCAGCGACGAACTGTGCCCCGCCCCACGCGTGGTCGGTAC
>JALVQH010000078.1:0-6017 GCA_027031505.1 Campylobacteraceae bacterium
CACCCGTCGGGCACACCGGCACGCACGGGATATCGTCGCACATGTAGCACGGGACATCGCGGGCGACGAAATAGGGGGTACCTGTCGTTACACCTTCCGTATCGGCTTTGGCCACTTTGAGTGTCTCGGGGCGCGGCTTGCCGGTCTCTTTGTCGATGTTGCTCTCGCGGTTGCGGCACGCTTCGACGCAGAGACCGCACTTGATGCACGTACGCAAAAAGTCCTCTTCGGGGAGTGCAGCAGGCGGACGCAGGGTCAGCACGCTGGAGCGTGCCTTGTCCGCGTATCCGGCCCACAGCAGTCCGCCGAGCAGACCCAAACCTGCATGGTGCGTCATATCGGTAAAAAACCGCCGACGCGCCGTAATCTCAGGTTTCTTTTGGGTGCTCATTTTTTTTCCTTGCTTTGCTCTCTTATGCTTTGGTGATCTTCACCGCACACTTTTTGTAGTCGGTCTGCTTGGACATCGGGCAGGTCGCATCGAGGGTGACCTTGTTGATGAAGACTTTCTCATCGAACCAGGGGACAAATACCAGACCCTGTGAGGGGCGGTTACGTCCGTGGGTTTCGACGCGTGCTTTGACTTTGCCGCGGCGCGATTCGACCCAGACGAGGTCACCGCGCTTGAGCCCTTTGGCTTTGGCATCTTTGGGGTTCATGTAGCAGAGCGCCTCCGGTACCGCACGGAAGAGCTCCGGAACCCGCATGGTCATCGTACCGCTGTGCCAGTGCTCAAGCACCCGACCGGTACAGAGCCAGGTATCGTAATTCTCATCCGGCTTCTCAGGGGGATCCATATACGGACGGGCATAGATCTTCGCTTTATTCGGAAGCGGTTTTTTCTTCTTGTCTTTGATGCCCTTCAGATCCCCTTGTGCCAATGCTTTGGCGAG
This sequence comes from Campylobacteraceae bacterium, assembly GCA_027031505.1. Lineage (GTDB taxonomy): Bacteria > Campylobacterota > Campylobacteria > Campylobacterales > Sulfurovaceae > S017-3. The sequence continues at coordinate 894 of JALVQH010000078.1, forward strand.
CGGTCCATAGAAGGCGAAGTCTCCGCCGGGGTTGGCCTTGGCTGCATACGGATCGTATTTACAGTTGAAGCGCCACTGGGTTTCTTTGCCGTTGACAACCGGCCACTTGAGTCCACGGACTTTGTGGTAGGTGACGAAGTCGGCAAGGTCGTGTCCGTGGCCGCGTCCGAAGTCGGCGTACTCTTCGAAGAGATACTGGTGGATCATGAATCCGTAGCCTTTGAAGACTTCACCGTCGCTGCCCTTGACGTTACGGGCATCGCCGAGACACTCGGAGTTGTCGTACCCTTTCTGCGGGAAGCTGTTGAGATCAATCTTGTATTTTTTGGCGCGCTCGTTGGCAAAGAGGATCTCAAACATGGTGGTATCCTCTTTATAACCCATCTTTTTGGCCTCTTCGATGACGCTCGGCAGCGGCTTCTTACGCGGACCGCTTGGAGCATACTCACCCCAGACGTCTTTGACGGTGAAGCGCTTGGAGAGCTCAACCCACTGCCAGGTATCCGACATAGAGTCCCCGACCGGAAGCACCTGCTGACGCCAGTGCTGGGTACGACGCTCGGCGTTGCCGTATGCACCCCACTTCTCATAGATCATCGCTGAGGGAAGCACGAGGTCGGAGACCTTGGCGGAGATTCCCGGATATCCATCGGAAGTAACGATAAAGTTGTCCATCTCACGAGCCGCTTTGATCCAGTGGTTGGCACTGGCCGAGTCGTGATACGGGTTACAGACGTTGACCCAGGCAAATTTGACCAGACCATCTTCGATCCCGCGGTGGATCGCCATGATGTGCTGCTTGCCCACACCGTTGAGGGTTCCGGCAGGGATGTGCCACTTTTTCTCGGCAATGGCGCGGTGTTTGGGGCTCTTGACCATCAGGTCGGCCGGCAGACGGTGGGTGAAGGTACCGACTTCACGTGCGGTTCCACACGCAGAGGGTTGACCGGTGAGCGAGAAGGCTCCCGAGCCGGGCTTGGCCTGTTTGTTGAGCATGAAGTGGACGTTGTAGCTGAGGGTGTTGACCCAGGTACCGCGGGTGTGCTGGTTCATCCCCATGGTCCAGAAGGAGACGACTTTGCGCCCTTTTTCGATGTAGAGATCGGCGAGCATCTGGAGCTTCTTCTTGAACGCTTCGATGTCTTCGTTGGGATCCCCTTTGGCGATCTTGGCGACATAGTCGAGGGTATAGGGCTCGAGAGATTTCTTGTACTCTTCGAAGCTGATCTCCCAGTGTTTGAGGGTTCCGGCAGTATGTTTCATCACATCGCCCTCTTTGTAGCCATACGGAGCCAGAGCCGGCGCTTCGGTGGCGGAGACTTTTTTCTCCATCTCTTTGGAGATGGTTTCCATCTCTTTGGCAGAATATTTGCCCTCTTTGAGTGATTTCTCACCCGCGCGGCGCATACCGTAACCGATGTTGACCGGTCCGACGGCAAAGACCATATGTTTCTTGACAAATTCCCAGTCGATGATCTTCTCTTTCTCATCACGCATGACGATCTCACGGGCAATGTAGTTCCACAATGCCAGGTCGGTCTGCGGGGTGAAGATGATCTCGAAGTCGGCCAGATCGGAGCTCCGGGTGCGGTAGGTCGTGATGTTGACCACTTTGACGCGCTCGGGATCGGTCAGCTTGCGGTCGGTGACACGGGACCAGAGGATCGGGTGCATCTCGGCCATATTCGATCCCCAGCTGACGACGGTATCGGTCAGTTCGATGTCATCGTAGCATCCGGAGGGCTCATCAACACCAAACGTTTGATAGAAACCGACAACGGCCGATGCCATACAGTGACGGGCATTGGGATCGATGGCGTTGGAGCGGAAGCCCGCTTTCATCATCTTGTGCGCTGCGTATCCTTCCATGACGGTGTACTGACCGGATGCGAAGACCGCTACCCCTTCAGGACCGCTCTCTTTGAGTGCTCTTTTGATGTGTTTCTCCATCTCGTCGAAAGCACGCTTCCATGAAACCGGCTTGAACTTGCCTTTTTTGTCGAATTCACCTTTGTCATTCATACGCAGCAGCGGCGTCTTGAGGCGGTCGGCACCGTACATGATCTTGGCGTTGAAGTATCCTTTGATACAGTTCAAACCACGGTTGACCGGCGCAGCAGGGTCGCCCTTGACCGCAACAATCTTGCCACCTTTGGTTGCGAGCATGATCCCACACCCGGTTCCACAGAATCGGCAGGCTGCTTTGTCCCAGCGCCAGCCCTCTTCACCTTTGGCTGCGGCAGCCTGGATCTCAGCGGGTACCGTGATACCTACTGCTCCAGCCGCTGCGACAGCCGCCGAACTTTTTAGAAAATCTCGTCGATTCATTCCCATTATAACCTCCTGTATGTAGTTAGGGATGCCCCTAATTATAGCGCAAACAAAATACAGGAACAGTTGATTTGTATCATTAAAAGAGAAAATATTTAAAAAAAGGGAAATAAAGAAACAGGCTAAGGGGGCTTTAATAATCGGAGGAAATTCCTCCGATTATAACCGAGAAGTTATTTAAGTGCAGCGATGTAAGCAGAGAGTGCAGCGATATCGGCATCGCTCAAACCAGCAGCCTGTCCTTTCATGACCGATCCCATGCTGTGTTTGTTCAGGGTGCCGGCTTTGTATCCCTTGAGATCTTCGGCGATCACCTCGGCGCTCAGACCGGCAATGGGATCCGATTTGCCGAGCGCCCTGGTTTTGCCATCCGCCCCATGACAACCGGCACATTTGGCGTACAGGACTTTTCCTGCGGAGGTATCGGCGGCGGTGACCGGAGATTTGTCCTCAGCCGAAGCGGCCGGTTTTTCGGCTTCGGGAATTTTCTCTTCGGTTGTGCTGGCTGCTTCGACCGCTTTTTCTTTGACAGCGCTGACCGCTTCGGCTGCTTTTTCTTTGATTGCTGTTGCAGTTTCTTCCGTTTTGGCTTTGGTGGCTTCGACTGCTTCGGCAACCTTTTCTTTGGTCGCTGCAGCTGCTGCTTCTGTTCTATCCTTAACTGCATCCATCGTTCCAGATGCTTTCTCTTTGACCGCTGTCGCCGCCTCTTCCGCTCTGGCTTTGGCTGCAGCAGCGATTTCTTCTGTTTTTGCTTCAGCGGCTTCGACAGCTTCAGCGGCTTTGTCTTTGGCCGTTTGTGCCATTTCAGACGCTTTGTTTTTGAGCGTATCGACAGCACTGCTTGTTGCCTCGGCCGCTTTGTTGGCAGCCTCTTTTGTCGTCGAATTGCTGCATCCGGTCACCAGAACGGTTGCAGTAACAATCGAGAAAAGTGTGATTTTTTTCATCAGGTTTTCCTTTGAGATTAACGATGGAAGCATTATATCAAAAAAGTAACATCAAATGATTAACAGCAAGGAGTGATTACACTTTTCTGGGGAGAATGAGCGGGGTGCGTTTCAGGAGTTTTTCCCACATCTGAGGATCGCGCCACTCCTCGCGTACCGCATCGGAAAACCGGAAATCTTCGAGAGAAAGTTTCCCCATATTCGGGTTGCAGGCATCTTCATAAAACGCCTGGGCATATCCGGTATCGGTCTCGTGAACAATGATGCTGTGGAGGTGGACGTTGCGCTCACCGTTCTGCATCGCCGAGCACTCGAGCACTCGCTCCACCATCCGAAAGATCACCCGGCTGAACTGTTCGGCCGAAGGGCTCACCGGTAATTCGACCCATCGTTTGGAGTAGCGCTTCATGGCAGCACGATATTCCGGATCGTCTCCGCTCCAGAGGGTAATCCCGTGATCGAAACTGTCAATGAGTTCTTTGATGTGCAATTTGGTCAAACCAAAATCAAACACCATCTGTCCGTGGTCAAGATAATCCGATTCGAGCAGCACTTCGACTTTGTAGGAGTGGCCGTGGAGGTTTTCGCTGCACCGACGGGTCGAGCAATTGCGGACAATGTGGGCGTTTTCAAATTTGAAGAGTTTTCGGATGATCATGCGGGGTTCTTTTTTTGTATCATTATACCAAAATTTAAATATCACGCGCAGGGTGTGCAATTGCACACCAAAATCGCAACGTGATTGATCACGAATTACGAATTACGAATTACGAATTACCAATCACGAACCTCTACACCCCCTGCGTCGTATCGAACATGCGGATATGGAGCCGATCGCTGTAACGAAAATTGTGCTGCATACAAAAAGCAAACACGGCACGGTCATTGCGCCGGATCGTATCACGGCTCTCGCCGACAGGCATACAGTAGACCGGGATCGGCGGCAGGAGGCTTCGGACAGCCGTGATCTCCGCAAGTGCCGTGGTATCGATCAGGTCACGGGAGAGGGCAAATTTCAGAAAAGGGTCGACAGACTCTCCGGCGATCGCTTTCAATGCGTGCGGGACGATCCGTTTGTGTTCCGGTTCTCCGCTGTTGGAGAGTTTGACCGAGAGAGCGAAGGTGCAGTGGCGGTAGGCGGGGTATGCCTCAAAATCCACCTCCACCGTCCCATTGGTCTCAAACGTCACCCTCATTCCCCGCTCCACCAGCCACGTCACCGTCTCGTAAAAAGCTCGATCACGATAATACAGCAGCGGCTCACCGCCGGTGATCACCACATCGGGCAGATAGCCAATGGTCGCAAATGCTTTTTGAAGTGTTTCGATAAGCGATGCACTCTCTTCGACTTTGATCCAGCTTTTGGCATAGGCACTGTCCACGGCAAAATAGGTATCACACCCCCGGCGCACCTCCCCGTCCACTTCATACGCTGCCCCAAATCCCGGACAGGCCAGATTGCACCCGCCGGTGCGGAGGAAATAAGAGGGTGTACCGGCGTATTTGCCCTCGCCTTGGATAGAGAAGAAGTGTTCAGTCAAGTAGAACATTTTGCTAAGAAAGGTTACTATCGATCTGTTTCAAAGAGCGATTACGAACCATATCGCAATGCGCCAATAATTCATCTGCAAGATAATCCTCTTCTTCAAAATTGGCGATTAGAACCTCCATTCCATTAATTCGCGCCATTTTCAAAGTTTGCAAAAGATACCGTAAATTATCCCAATCGACAAAGATAGCTACTTTTTCTTGCACAATGCCCCTCCTGCATGTTTCCCATAACAAAAAAAGGGTCATATTGGCACCACGGCCTGCTTTCGGATTAGCCTTGCAGGACTTACAT
>JALVQH010000078.1:6027-6408 GCA_027031505.1 Campylobacteraceae bacterium
ACCGATGTCGCCGGCTTCGACTGCGCCTTTGATACTCATCGCTTCGTCAAAATAGAGGCACGGGATCAAATGCCCCTCGGCAGTAAGGCGGATACGGTTGCACGTTTCGCAGAAGTCGTGTTTGTGCGGATCGATCAGACCGAAGCGGTATCCGTCTTCCAGCTCGTAGGCAAACGACGGGCTGCTCCCCTGGCGACCGATTTTTTTGATGGGGTATTTCTCTTTGATTTTTTCGAGGATCTCTTTGCCAAGCAATCCTTTGAGCCCCTCTTTGGCGAGGGAATTTTCCATGTATTCGATGAAACGGATCTCAATCCCCCGGGCTTTGGCATACTCCAACACATCGACGATCTCGTCGTTGTTGATCCCCTGGAGGGGTAC
>JALVQH010000079.1 GCA_027031505.1 Campylobacteraceae bacterium
TCTTTATACAAATCCACTAAAGAAGGAGTCATTATGTGGAACTGGAATACCCATATCTCAACGGGGATGAATATCAACAAGAGTCTGGTTGCAAGCTTTAAAAAATATGCCAAAATCAGCGGAACGGCCTTTATCCTCCTCGGAGCGGCCGGGATTTTCTTCCCGACCTTCATGACGATGACGACGCTGGCGTTTGTCTCGTACCTGATGCTTTTCGCCGGATTCTTCGCCGGATGGATGACGTGGACGAGCAACCGCCATGACTGGGCGGGCTGGCTCAAAAGTGTGCTGCTGATCATGGTGGCGATCTTTATGATCTTTTATCCGATGCAGGGTGCTGCGACATTGGGATTGTTGATGGCCATCTACTTTTTCATGGATGCTTTTGCCGAGTTTGGCCTGGCGTTTGGATTGCGCCCCCAAAACGTCTGGTGGCTCTGGCTGCTCAATGCGATCACGTCGTTTGTCCTCGGTGTGATCTTCGTCGCCGGTTGGCCGTTCAGCTCACTCTACCTCGTCGGTCTCTTCATCGGTATCAGCCTCTTCTTTGACGGGATTGCTTTGCTCTCGGGAGGGATTTTCCTCGATAAAATCGACAAAGCGGATGTGAACAGGTAGTTTGCATTATGGTACAGCAAAAAGCCTTCGGTTTCTGGAGTGCGGTGTTTCTCGGGATTGGCTCGATGGTGGGGGCGGGGATCTTCGTCCTCCTCGGTGAAGCGGGAGCCATCGCGGGCAATCTCGTGTGGGTCTCTTTTCTCTTTGGAGGGGTTATTGCTCTGCTGAGCAGTTATTCGTTTGCCAAGCTGGCGGTCGCCTACCCCAGCCGGGGCGGCATGGTCGAATACCTTGTGCAGTGTTACAACGAAGGAATTTTCTCCGGTTCCGCCTCGGTACTGGCCTATCTTTCGGCGATGGTGGCCATCGCCATGGTAGCCAAGACGTTTGGCACGTATGCAGCGATGCTCACCGTCGGAGCTGACAGCCTCCTCTGGGTCGACGGTTTCGCGGCGGGGATTTTGATTGTTTTCATGCTGATCAACCTGGCCGGCAGCAGTCTCATCGCCCGAAGTGAGAACTTCATCGTCATCACGAAACTCACCATCATCACGCTGTTTGCCGTCATTGCCCTTTTCTACATCCGACCGGAGCTTCTGAGTCTCAAAGATGCCCCGCCGGTGCTCAATGTCTTTTCCTCTATTGCATTGACCTTTTTTGCCTATGAGGGCTTCCGGGTCATTACTAATGCGGCTGAAGATATGCTCGATCCGGGCAAACTGATGCTCCGATCCATGATCACCGCCATTCTGCTGGTGATGGCACTCTATGTGCTGGTCACCTTCGCCGTCTTTGGCAATCTCCCGCTGCCGGAAATAATCAAAGCACAGGATTATGCACTCGCCGAAGCGGCCAAGCCGGCTTTTGGGCAGATGGGCTTCACGATCATGGCGATTGCTGCCCTGATCTCGACCGCTTCGTCGATCAACGCCAGCCTCTATGCCGTGACCAATATCACCTACCAAATGGCGGTCAACGGCGAACTCCCCAAAGTCTATGAACGCAACGTCTGGCACAGCACAGAGGGGTTGGTTGTGAGTACGATGGTTTTGATTGGGTTTGTCCTCTTTCTGGATCTGACGCAGATCGCGGCGATTGGATCGATCTCGATCCTGTTTATCCACATGCTGGTGCACATCGGACATCTGTTCAAGATCGAAAAGACCGGTGCCTCACGCACGATCGTGGTACTGGCTATCATCGGAACACTGACGGCCATTGTCCTGGCTTTGAGCTACACTTCGAAGCATCTTCCCGGAGTTGGGTATTATCTTGCCGGAGGGTTTTTGCTGGCGTTTGCGATTGAGGTTACTCTGCGGATGACCACTCAGCGGGTTGTGCGCAAGCAATCTCCCATCGGTATCCTCGAAAAGGTTGAGGATAAGATTAAACACATCATACAATAAACCGATCAGTACGTCGCGTATTTCCCCTGCGCCACATCTGCTTTGAGTTCATCGAGGGCTTCTTGCATC
>JALVQH010000080.1 GCA_027031505.1 Campylobacteraceae bacterium
AGCACCCCTCCTCTCTCCAACGCCGAAAATCCTGTTTGACCCGCTGGGAGACCCAGACGTCGACAATCGGAGCCAGTCCCGCCTGTTCAATCGCCCCGAGAAAAACCGGTCCGACGATCCGCTCTCCGTTCCAGTAGCGGATCAGCGCTTCGTAGCGACTGCACGCCTGTGTCTGTGTCTCCACTTTGGGTTGATAATGCATCGAGAGGTTCTCTTCGGTCAGCGTCGGCAGGATCGCATCCAGCTGGATGTTGGCATTGACGACCTCCTTCGCGACCCGGTAGGCCGGGATCCCCTCCCGTGCAGACAGGTTGCCCTGGATGCCGAGGTTCTGCTCGAGGATCGTCGCATGCATCTTGACCGATTGGGTTTGGAAAAACTTTTTGAGGTATGCATTGTACACGATCGTGTTGAGGGTAAGCAGCAGCGCCTGGAAGGCCACCAGCCGCCAGTCTCCGCCGCTTTTGACGTATCCGTTGTAAAGAGCCGGCAGGGTCCAGGGGATCTCTGTAGCCGACCACTGGATGGGCACCAGCGTCACAAATGCATATCCGGCCAGAAAATTGAAAAGCGGGATCAAAACAAACGGAGCAAAAAGGTAACGGTTAAAGACGATAAACGGGTAGATCAGCAGTGTGTTGATGTTGAAAATCACAAACGGGATAGAGATTTTTGCCAGGAGTCGGTAGGCACGCTTGCGGGCCTGAATCAGCAGCGCAATCAAAAACGCCAGCCCCATACCCGCACCCCCCATGTTGGTAAAGAGACGGTTGAACTCCGGATACATCACATGGGGGCAGATCTCATGAACCAGAATCGACCGATCCAGTAAGCCGTAGGTGATATGGGATCCGTGGATGCCGATGTACCAGAAAAGCTGCCGCAAAAGATCGCGCAGAAAAAAATCGATCGTATCGGGGATACGGGTAAGCCAGTCGCTCAGCGTATCAAACCAGGCATCCATGGCATAGTCGGTCGCCCCATAGAGGGCAAATGTCACTGCATACGCAGCCAGAAAAACAAACACATAGTTGAACAGACGGTAGATATGCTTGTTGACATCGTTCAGTGGAAGATGGAGCGAAAGTTTCGGGTAAAAATAGGCCAGCATCGCCGTCGAGACAATGGGGGCGAAAATCGTTCCGGGGGTGAAGTTGACGGGAAACTCGATGGGCAGCACAGGCTTTTCGAGCAGGACGATCGACGCAAACACCGCCAGCGAAAGGAGCGAAGCGATCGCCGGTGAGACATTGAGCCGCCTGGCCAGAAAAAATCCGATCGAAAACACCGCGGCGATGGATGCGGCATTGTTCAGAGCACGCATGAGCAGAAAGAGATTGGTTTTATTGACAAACAGATAGTCGATGTGAAAATGACGGACAAAAAAATAAAAAAGCGTCACTATGGACATCAGGATGATAAACGGAAGAATGGCGACAAAGGCCTCCTGAAGCGCCAGAATATACCGCAGGATGTTTGTAGGCAACTGTTTCATAACCCGTCCGATGTGACTGTATCTCTGTCTGTCCATACGGGACACAAGCCGATTTAACGATATTTGGAGTATAGTATAGTGGAATTCTGCTTTTGTAACGATTATTGTTGCAAACAGGTTCCGATCCGAAAATACGTGGTCGCACAAAAGGAGATCAATAATGGCGATACAACAATACAGCGTAAACCAACATCCTATACAAACCCTGTTAGCCTGGATTGAATCTGGTGAGATTGCCATACCTGAGATACAGCGTCCGTTTGTATGGTCGGCTACGAAAGTCCGCGATCTGATCGACTCACTCTATCAGGGGTATCCTGTTGGTTATCTGATCTCATGGCGCAACCCCACAGTCAAGCTCAAGGACGGCACAACATCTGAGGGGAAACGTATCCTCATTGATGGGCAGCAACGAGTCACAGCGCTTATGGCTGCATTGATGGGCAGAGAAATCGTCAACAAAGACTACAAACGTGTACGCATCAAAATAGCCTTCAATCCGATAGAACAAAAATTTGAAGTCGCCAACCCTGCTATAGAGAAAAATAAAGCCTGGATACCCGATATTGCAAAGATAGTCTCTCCTACTTTTAAAATGTTTGAATTTGTCAAACAGTACACAGAGAAGAATCCGGGCATAAGTGAGAATGAAATCTTCACAACCATCGAGTCACTGCGGGTTATAGCAAACAATCAAATCGGACTGATCGAACTGAACTCCGATCTTGATATTGATACGGTAACAGAGATTTTTATCCGTATCAACTCACAAGGTGCTGTATTGTCACAAGCGGACTTTGCTATGTCCAAGATCGCTGCCAACGAAACCTATGGCGGTAATAACCTGAGAAAAAGTATTGATTACTTCTGTCATCTTGCCGTTGCACCTGAGTTTTATTGGCAGATCAAAGACCTTGACGCTGAATTCGTCGATACCGATTATTTCAAGGCGATGCGCTGGCTCAAGAATGAGACCGATGATCTGTATGATCCCAGCTATACCGATATGCTTCGTGTGGCATTCACTTCAGAATTCAAACGTGGTAAACTTGAAGATCTCGTCGCCTTGCTCTCAGGCAGAAACTTTGAAACAAGAGAGTTTGAGGAAGAGATTGCCGAGGCATCATTTACGAGACTCAGGAAGGGAATCATGCGTTTTATGAGTGAGCACGACTTCAAAAGATTTCTGATGATCATTCGCTCTGCTGGTTTCATAAGCCATACGATGATCCGGTCACAGAACGCCTTGAACTTTGCCTATATTGTTTATCTGACACTTCGAACTCAAAAGTTGGATACCAACCTTATTGAGTCTTATGTGCGGCGATGGTATGTGATGTCTGTCTTGACAAAGCGCTATTCATCTTCACCGGAGTCGTCATTTGACTACGACATCAAACGGATCGATTCTCTCGGGATTGATGCTTATTTGAGAGACATTGAATCCGCAGAACTTTCCGAAGCATTCTGGAGGGCTGCGCTTCCGCAACAGCTCAATACTTCAGTTTCCAGCAGCCCATACTTCAACGTTTATCTGGCATCGCAGGTATACGGTAATGATAAAGGATTTTTGTCAAAAGATATCACAGTCGCAGCGTTGATTGCACATCGCGGGGATATACATCACCTTTTTCCCAGGAACTATTTGAGAAAAAATGGGCTCACAAGAGGAAGGTACAATCAAATAGCAAACTATGTCATGATGCAAAGTGAGATTAATATCAAAGTCGGAGACGAAGAACCGGCTATCTATTTCAGCGAACTTATAGAGCAGTGTCAAACCGGCGAAAGTCGATACGGCGCCATCACAAATATCAATGAGTTAAAAGATAACTTTCGTGAGCATTGTATTCCAGATGATATCGAGCGTATGACCGTTAAAGATTACGATAATTTTCTACATAGAAGAAGGGAATTGATGGCGAATAAAATTTCAAGATATTATTCCAGGTTATAGATGGAAAATTGCCAAAGAGAAGATGTCCAAACTACCCGAAAAAGGCAGTGATGAACTGGTCGGAGTGACAGGACTCGAACCTGCGACCTCTACCACCCCAAGGTAGCGCGCTAGCCAGACTGCGCCACACCCCGACTTGCTGTCACCATTTATTGGTGTGGTGATGGGAGGAGCGGAATTCTATCCAACTCTTCCTGATGTTTTCTTGAGCTATCGGGTTGAGCACGCACTCACACCCGGAGGGGTCGTGGGCTGGATCGCTTCGTTGGAGGCACCGCCCTCTTCGTTGACTTTGTCGATAAACGCCAGCGTCTTGCTCGCCGCTTCCTGGAAGCGTTGCGCAGTGATACTGTCGGGTTTGTGATACGTCACCGGCATACCGCTGTCTCCCCCTACACGCACTTCCGGTTCGATGGGGATGCGGGTCAGCAGCTCCGTGTCGTATGCTTCGGCCACCGCTTCGGAAGTGCCCATGCCGAAGATGTCGTACTCTTCGCCGTCACCCGGGCAGATGAAGCCGCTCATGTTTTCGATGATCCCAGCGGTGGGGATGTGAAGCTTCTTGAACATGTCGAGGCTCCGGCGGCTGTCGTCGAGGGACACTTCCTGCGGAGTCGTGACGGTAATACCCGCCGTGACCGGTACCGACTGCGCCAGGGTCAACTGCGCATCCCCCGTACCGGGGGGCATGTCGATGACGAGGACATCGAGTTCGCTCCAGAGAATATCGCGGAGGAACTGCTCGATCGCCTTGATGATCATCGATCCACGCCAGATGAGCGACTGCCCCGGCTCCATCAGCGATCCCATACTCATGATCTCCACGCCGTAGGCTTTGAAGGGGACGACTTTATTCCCCTGAATCTCCGGTTTTTGGTCTTCGATCCCCATCATGCGGGGGATGTTGGGTCCGTAGATGTCGGCGTCGAGGAGTCCCACCTTTTTCCCCTGCATCGCCATGGCGATGGCGAGATTGACCGAGGCGGTCGATTTGCCGACCCCCCCCTTGCCCGAGCTGACCATGAGGAAATTTTTGATATGGGGAGCGATGTTTTTTCCGGTGGCGGAGTTGCTCTGCTCACGGGGAGGTTTGGGGGCGCTGATTTTGACCTCAACATCAGCAAAACCCATTTTTTTCATTTCAGCTTCAATGTCGCCGACGAGTTGTTTTTTGACTTCATCGGCACTTGAAGTGATGTTGATCGTGACGATCACTTTGTCCCCGTCGATCTCCACTTTCTGGACAAATCCAAACGAAACGATGTTTTTGGTAAAACCGGGGTAACTTACATTGCGCAACGCTTCAAATACGTCGTCTTTTGTCATGCCTATCCTTTTTGATGTGAAACTTTCGGTGAGTTATACCCTACCCAATCTTAAATCAGCATGAAATCGGAGTGATTTTATCTCGATTATTCTCCGTATGCCGTTGTGCTTCCTGTTTTGTCGCTTGCTTATTTGATTTTTCGGAGTTCTTGAAGCCAATCGCATGTATAATAGTGTATCAAAATGTTACACAAAGGGAAAACGTGGAGGATATTACGCTCATACTGCTCGCAGCCGGCAGTTCGACCCGTTTTGGAATGGGCACAAAAAAACAATGGCTCTACCAGGGCACCAGACCGCTCTGGCAGAAGGTGGCCGACGATTTCGATGCGGCATTCGATTTCGCCAAAGTGATCGTCGTCGGTTCCGGAGACGAGATCGCGTATATGCAACTCTTCGGAGCGTATGAAGTTGTAGCGGGCGGTAACAGTCGCCAGGAATCGCTCCGCAACGCACTCGCACTTGTCAAGACCCCCTACGTCCTCGTCAGCGATGTCGCCCGGTGCTGCCTCGATCTGCCGATGATCGAACGGGTCATCGCCCACAAAAAGAGCGCCGACTGCATCGTCCCCACCCTTGGGGTGGTTGATACCCTTTATGTCGAAGACGAGGCAGTCGACCGTGACCGGGCACGCCTCATCCAGACCCCCCAGCTGAGTCGTACCGATGCCCTGCGCCGTGCCGTCGTCGCCGAGACCGACTATACCGACGAGAGCAGCGCCATCCGGGCGGTCGACGGATCGATACATTTCGTCGAGGGCTCCAGTCAGGCGCACAAACTCACCCGTCCGGCCGATCTGGGCAGGCTCCCCTGCCTGATACCTCCCGATCAGGGTTCCTTTACCGGATACGGGATTGATATCCACCCTTTTGAAGAGGGCAAAACCATGAAACTCTGCGGTGTGACCATCGAGAGCCCCGTCGGCTTCAAAGCCCACAGCGACGGAGATGTCGCGATCCACGCCCTCATCGATGCCCTGATGGGTGCAGCCGGTATGGGAGACATTGGAGAACTCTTTCCTGATACCGATGTGGCGTATGCCGATGCCGACTCGACCGTACTGCTTGCGGAAGTCGTCAGGCGTATTCGGGCTGTCGGCTTTACGATCCGCCATGTCGATGTGACGGTTCTGGCACAAACTCCCCGCCTCCTGCCATACAAATCCGCCATGCGTGCCCGCCTCTCCAGGCTGCTTCATCTCCCCCTTCCCCGTATCAACCTCAAAGCTACCACCGCTGAAAAACTGGGTTTTGTGGGTCGCAAAGAAGGGGTCACCGTTCACGCTACAGCTACCCTGAATTATTTTGACTGGACAAAGGTCTCCGCATGAAAATCATCATCATCGAAAGCGAACTCTACCTCGCCCAGAGTATCGCAGCCAAACTCACCGAACATAATTTCGAAACCGAAATCTACAGCTCCGTCAAAGATGCCATAGAGAGCAACGGAGATGCATATTTACTCTCCACTTCCATCTCCGGCCAGTCGTGCATACCTGTTGTCAAAAAATTTCAGGACAAGATCATCATCCTCATGGTCAACTATATCAGCAACGACACCGTCGGTGAACCGATGCGTCACGGAGCACACGACTACATCATCAAACCGTTCATGA
>JALVQH010000081.1 GCA_027031505.1 Campylobacteraceae bacterium
ATAAGTTTCATCTCCCCTTTGCCACCTTTTGGGTATAATCGCGGCACTTTAATTGCAAGGACACACCACTATGGGATTAGGCATTGGACTCGTCGGACTCCCCAACGTCGGCAAATCAACCACCTTCAACGCACTCACCAAAGCCCAGAACGCTGAGAGTGCCAACTACCCTTTCTGCACCATCGAACCCAACAAAGCGGTCGTCCCTGTCCCCGACCCGCGTCTTGAAAAGCTGGCTGCGATCGTCCACCCGGAGCGGATCCAGTATTCGACCCTCGATTTCGTGGACATCGCCGGACTGGTCAGGGGGGCAAGCCAGGGGGAAGGGCTGGGGAACAAATTTCTCTCCAACATCCGCGAAACCGAAGTGATCCTCCAGATCGTCCGCTGTTTCGACGATGAAAACATCACGCATGTCGAAGGTTCCATCGATCCGGTGCGCGACATCGAGATCATCGAGACCGAGCTGTTGCTGGCCGACATGGACGCCCTCGAAAAACGGATCGCCGCCCTGCAGAAAAAGGCCAAAGGGAATGACCGCGACGCCAAAGCTCAGCTCGCCGTCGCCGAAAAGCTCCTGCTGCATCTTGAAGCCGAAAATCCCGTCAGCACCTTCCCCGATCAGGACGATGAAGGGTTCCGCCAGCTGGTGCGTGACCTTCGCTTCCTCACCGCCAAGGAGATCATCTACGGCGCCAACGTCGACGAAGAGGGTCTGGAGGAAGACAACGCATACGTGCGTGCCCTTAAAGAATACGCAGCCAAACACAACCGCGAAGTGATCAAACTCTGCGCCAGGATCGAGGAAGAGATGGTGGAGTTCGACGAAGAGGAGAAAGCTGAGATGCTCGAATCGCTCGGCGTCGACGAGTCGGGGCTCGACCAGATCATCCGCAAGGGCTTTGACAAACTCGGCCTCATGAGCTACTTCACCGCCGGGGTCAAGGAGGTGCGCGCCTGGACCATCCGCAAAGGCACCCCTGCCCCCAAAGCCGCCGCGGTGATCCACAACGATTTCGAAAAAGGGTTCATCCGCGCCGAAGTGATCAGCTACGACGATTTCGTCGAATACGGCGGCGAAGCCGGAGCCAGAGAAGCGGGCAAAATGCGCCTCGAAGGGAAAGACTACATCGTCCAGGACGGCGATGTGATGCATTTCCGGTTCAACGTGTAGATATTCAATTAGGAGTAAGGAATTAGGAGTTTTGGTTGGCGTTGCTCTGCAACGCTTTTATTGATACATTTTATTCTGGAGGCGGGACTTCAGTCCCGCAATGCAGAGCTGAAGCCCTGCCTCCGAAATGGATAAACCATACAAAGAAACACATAAGTCCGGGGCAGAAAGCCCTAACCAACGTAACACGTAGCACGTAACACGTAACACGCAAAAAGGATCCCCATGAAACACACCCTCGCCCTCCTCACCCTTGCCGCCCTTCTCGCTCTCGCCGGCTGCAGCACCAAAGCCGGTGAGACCAAGTTTATCAGAAAAGTGGTCAGTGATTACAATACCAGCCAGACCATCGCCCGCTTTACCAACGCCCTCAAAGCCAAAAAATATATCCCCACCCACCGGATGGATCATACCGTTTTGGCTACACAGGAAAAGATGTACCTCAAGCCCACCATCAGCGTCGATCTGAGCAATCCCCTCATCGACTCCAAACTGCTTGATTGCAACCCGACTTTGGCTACCGATCTGCCTGCCCGCATCGGCGTGTATCGTGAGCTCAGCGGTCAGGTGACGCTGGTCTATACCAATCCGGAGTATTGGACCCTCAAACACAACATCAAGGACAAAAACTGCCTCGAACTGATCAAAATCATGGCGGCAGACTTCGACGAGGCGAGCGGTGCCGTCGCGAAAAAAGCGAAATGAGTCATCCTGAAGATGGCTCCATTCAGGAGCAGGGACTTCAGTCCCGTTTTGCAGGGTGGAAGCCCTGCCTCCACATTGGAGAATCATCCACTGTTTTTATTAACAGAAAAGAACCCTTTGAAAAACATACCAAAAGAGGTTTCACTCAGAGGACACAATTACCTCTAATACTACGAAGGATTCAACCCGCATGACCACCAACGACATCCTCCACCGCATCCAGACCGCCCTCCGTCTCAAGGATCCCGAGATCCTCATCATCTTCGGGCTCGCCCGATCGCGACATGAGCCTCTCCCGGATCAGGGACCTCTTCCGCAACCCCGCCCACCCCAAATACCGCCCCTGCTTCGAGGCCGTCCTCAACGACTTTTTGATCGGATTGGACGTGTTTTATTTCACCGGACAGGACTGAAGGAGCGACCATGAACCCCCTCACACGTATCCTCATCGCCGGCAGCGGCGGCGTGGGCAGCTACGTCGGTGCTCAGCTGATCCGCCACACCGATGCCAGTGTGTCGCTGCTCGCCCGCGGCAAACACCTCGAAGCGATCCGCGAACGGGGGTTGAGCATCGAGGAGGATCGTGAGCGTTATACGGTGACACCGGCGCACGCCGTATCCAATCCGGGCGCTCTGGGAGTTTTCGATCTCATTTTTGTCACGGTCAAAGCAACCTCTCTTAAAGATACTCTAAAATTAATATCAAAGAATATCAGCGATAAAACGGTTATTATTCCACTCCTTAACGGTGTAGGCCATGCCGAGCATATTCGCCAATATTATCCGGAGGCCACCGTCCTCGACGGCCACATCTACATCCTCTCCAATATCACCGCCCCCGGTACCGTCCGCAAACGGGGCAACGTCTTCCGCCTCGTCTGGGGCAGTGAGCAGGCGATCGACCCGGAGATCATCCGCGCCCTCACCGCGCTCTTCGATGCCGCCGGACTCCGCCACAAACACAGCAACACGATCACCCTCGACAGCTGGAGAAAATACCTCTTCATTTCCGCCTTCGCTTCCCTGACCGCCTACTACGACAAACCGATGGATGCCATTGCTGACGAACATACCGAAGCGCTTACCGCCCTCCTCTACGAGATCACCGCCGTCGCGCAGGCCAAAGAGATCCCCCTGACCGAGGAGCACATTACCGCTGCCCTTACCCAGGCGGTTAGAGTCGCCCCCGGAGCCAGAACCTCTCTCCAGCTCGACATCGAACAGGGCAAACCGGCCGAAGTCGAGGCGCTGTGCGGGTACATCGTCCAAGAGGGGGAACGGCTGGGGATTGCAACACCCGAGATGGAACGGATATACAAAAGGCTATCACCCAATTAAGTTCCGTTCTGCCAAAGGATTTACACTCCCATAACCTTTCTTCGCTACAATGGATTCATGAAAACAAAATACCTTATTTTCTTTTCGATATTTTTCACTGTGACTTTGCAGGCTGGCTACACCCTCAAGCCCTCCTCCCGCCCCCGAAGTGCTCTCGATCGAATGCACTTCCATACCGTGCGGGACATGCGGACGATCCCGCAGGATCCGGCATGGTACGCCCGGAAAGTAACGCCGATGAAGGTGGCAACCCAGCTTCGGTACGATGCAGCCTGCAATCGGCGCTATTTTAAACCGTGGACGATGGCACGCTTTGGAGAGCCGCTTGAGGAGATGGAGTGGGCGTTTCGGATGGTGCAGCGCAAGCCGGTCTACGACAAACGGCACAAACATGTTCTCGAAAAAACGTGGCAATGGTGGATCAAAAACGCCCATTTCGACGCCCTCGACAGCGTCAAAGGGCGTGCGGTGAGTGTCCGCCACACCAATCTCCGCGCCCTGCCGACCCACACCGCTGCCTACCGCGATCCGTGGAAAAACACCGAGGGGTTCCCGTTTGACTACAACCAGAACTCCGCCCTCTACCCCAATACCCCTCTGTATGTTTCGCATTATTCACTGGACGGCAAATGGGTGTTTGTCCACTCCCCCGATACCTACGGATGGGTGCCGGTGCGGGACATTGCGAGAGTCAGCAGGGCGTTTATCCGGCGTTTCAAGACCGGTCGATACGCCATGGCGGTGCGGGACAACATGATGCTCTACCACAACCGCCGCCGGGTGAGCCTCGTGAAGCTGGGCACCCTCTTCCCGATGGATCGGCAGGGGCGACACCTGCTTCTGGCGACACGGAGCCCCGGGGGTGAAGCCCGCATCGCCACCGTCAAGCGCCCCTCTCTCGGGATGGTCGCTCCCAAACCGCTGGCTTTCACCCCGGCCAATCTCACCTATATCGCCCGCCAGCTCAAGCGCGACCCCTATGGCTGGGGCGGGATCGCCTACGGGCGGGACTGTTCGGCGACGACACGGGATTTTTTCGGTGTGTTCGGGATCTTTCTGCGGCGCAACTCCTCCGATCAGGTCAAAGACGGAGCGCAGGTGATCGACATCAAACCCCTCAAAGGGCGCGCCAAAAAAGACGCCATTCTCAAACACGCCCGCCCTTTCCGTTCGCTGCTCTATGTCCCCGGACATATCGGCATCTATCTCGGCCGCTACAAAAACGAGCCGATCTTGATGCACACCTACTGGGGGGTGCGCCTCAAAGATTTTACCAAATACACCCTCTCTCACACCATTATCACCACCACTGAGCCGGGCAAGGAGCTTCCTGAACTCCGTCGCAAGAGCATGATGTCCAACACGCTTCAGAAAATTATCAATTTCTAAGAAAGTTATGTTAAGATTGTTTCCATTATCTACAAAGGAGTCTCTCCATTGGATTCGCATCCTCCATCGGGTCATTCGACCCATTCTTCACCCCTGTGGCATCTGCTGGTTGAATACGGTGATATTTTTGCCGGGTCGATCTTCGCGGTATTGACGTATTTTTTTCACCTCGACGGACATCCTTATCTTGCCGCCTTGAGCGGTGCGATCGCCATCGGTGCTTTTTCGATTACGGTATCCGAAATTGCCGAGATACTGGCGGAGCGGCTCGAGGAGCCGTATGCCAGTTTCGTCTTGACGTTCTCGGCGGTGGTGGTGGAGATCATTCTGCTGTTTATGATCGTCCTCGAGTCGGTCCATGCCCCCAGCGCGCTCGAGACGGTCAAAGGGGGGATCATCTCGGCGGTGATCGTCGATATGAACGTTCTGCTGGGGCTCGCCGTCTTTATCGGTGGACTCAGTTACAAAGAGCAGGAGCACAACGAAGACACCTCCAGTACGTATACCACCATTCTGCTGGTCGCCTCTTCGTCCCTGCTTGTACCGAGTATCATCCACTATGCAGACAATGGACAGGGGCTTTTTGATGCATCGGTAGCGATTGCAACTGTTCTGGTGCTTTTCTATATAGCAATTTTCATTTTTCAGACTCGCACCCATTCCCATTTTTTTAAAGCCACAGCCAAGAGTCGGCTTTTCCGCATCAAAAAACACCGTGAAGAAGAGGACGAAGATGAGGATGATAATTACATTTTCGATCGCCTTGGCAATGTATGGAACTTCGTCGCGATTTTTGGATTCATATTTATCATCGGCGCATTGGCGGAAATTTTTGCTACTGATGGGATGCAGGTAGCAGCGGACATGGGAATCTCCAGCGGTCTGGCCGGACTGCTGATCGCCATCATCGCCGTCTCCCCCGAGATCCTCACTGCGATCAAAGCCGCCCGGGACGACGAGATCCAGCGGGTGGTCAACATCGCTATGGGTGCCTCCACCGTCTCGATCATGCTCACTGTCCCGGTGCTCATGGGGCTGGCGTATCTCAACGGCATCACTCTGACGCTGGACTTCAACGCCTTTCAGATCGGTGCGCTTATTCTTACAATCATCCTGGCGTGGAAAACCACCGATGACGGTGAGACGAACTATTTCGAGGGGATCAGCCATTTGATGTTCTTCGTCTCTTATTCGATCATTGCGGCGATGCATCATGGCGGATAAACGGCTGAAGCTCGCGGTGGCGATTACAGGTGCCAGCGGTGTAGAACTCGGACACAAATTCGTCGCCTGGCTCCCGCCTGAGATCGAAGTGCATGTGGTGGTTTCTCAAAATGCTCTGAAGGTGGAAGCGCTGGAAAATGGCCGGGCGACACTGCACAAACATTTCGACATCGCTGCGGGCATCTCCAGCGGTTCATTCGGGATCGATGCCACGGCGATCATCCCCTGCTCCATGAACACCCTGGCCAAAATCGCCTGCGGTATCAGCGACAATCTCCCCACCCGTATCGCCGCGGTGGCTCTCAAAGAGCGCAAACCGCTCCTCCTGGCTCCCCGGGAACTCCCCTTCTCCCCCATCGCCCTCGAAAACATGCACAAACTCGCCACCCTCGGCGTCCACATCGCCCCGCCGGTCATGGGCTACTACGCCGAGCACGATTCTCTGGAGGCCATGGAGCGCTTTGTCGTAGGCAAATGGTATGATTTGCTGGGGATTGAGCATACATTGTATCGGCGGTGGACGTAAAGGTATCCCTTTCCGTTCAGCATTATTATT
>JALVQH010000082.1 GCA_027031505.1 Campylobacteraceae bacterium
GTCTCACGATACGGTGCATACGTGGTTCACGGTTGGATGTACGGAGAGGTGATCGCCGAAACACGCGGCAACAGGGGGTTTGGCTACGATCCGATGTTTGTCCCCGAGGGGTACGACCGGACACTCGGGGAGCTGGATGAGGAAATCAAAAGAGATCTCTCACACCGCAGCAAGGCGTTGGCGCTTGCTGTGCCGATCGTCCGGATGCTGAAGCAGTATTTGGAGTGAAAATGTTAACGCAAAGTGTGTTACAATATTTTTTCACTCGTGCCATATCTTCCTGTGGCACGCGACTGAAAATGTGCCTTGATTGTGAACAAAATTGCAGCATCAAACACTCAGATTATGTGTTGGTGCGGTGACAATACGGAGTCAAATACCAATCTTTTCAGAAAGGAAGCCCTGCGGTTTCGGGGAGCCGGCAGTTTTGAGAGCATCAAATGGATGGCAATGGAGGGACACAGTGGAGCTTTATGACGGATCGTTGGATGTAAAAGCGATTTTTGGACGCTGGCTGGATGCGCACGAGAAGAGTAATTACGGTGCGTTTATCCCTTTTGTAGGGATTGTTCGCGAAGAGGAGGGGATCGAGGCGCTGAGCTTTGATATTTATGAGCCGATCCTTCGAACGTGGTTTGAGGGGTGGCAGGTACGGGCGGCCGAACGGGGGGCGATCGTCAAATTTGCTCATGCTGTAGGTGATGTGCCGGTGCACACCTCTTCGTACATTTCGGCAGTTTTCTCGCCTCAGAGGCGGGTAGCACTGGAGCTGATCGGTGATTTCGTTGAGGATTTCAAAGCCAATGCCCCCATCTGGAAGTATGATGTCATCGACGGCAAGCGAATTTATGCTGAAGATCGGAGTACGCCAATGGAGGGAGCGGGGGTTTTGGCTCAAAGCCAGAAGAATGAGGAATAAGGTATGGCACAAATACATTTCGATACATCGATGGAGATTTTAAAAGCACAGACGATAGAGAAACCCCGGGCGCACTACCGGTATTTGACCGAGACGCTGGGATATGTGCTGGCAAAAGACATCGTGGCAAAGAAGAGTCTGCCTGAGTTCCCGACTTCGGGGATGGACGGATATGCTTTGCGGCATGCGGATCTGACACGGGGACGACTGCGGATTGCAGGGGACAATCCAGCCGGAACCGATCTGCATGAGGGTGTCCGCCCCGGAGAGTGTATCAAAACCTTTACCGGATCGTTGATGCCCGAAGGTTCCGATACCCTCATTCCGATCGAAAATGTGACCGTTGAAGGGGAGACGATTGTCATCAAAGAGCCGGTACCGCCCGGATATGCGGTGCGTCCGGTGGGTGAGGCGTATGCGGCGGGAGATGTGCTGATTCCGCATGGAACCGCCATTGGATTTGCCGAGATCGGGGTGATGGCGGGTCTAAACATCGTCGAACCGCTTGTGTTTGACAAGCCGGTCGTGGCAATCCTCTCCACCGGAAGCGAATTGCTTCAGCTCGGGGAAGAGCAAACCCGGAATGCCCAGATTCGCAGCACCAACAATTACACCATTGAGGCCATAGTCTCCCGATACGGAGGGGAGCCCCGCCGACTCTCTACAACAACTGACGATTCAGATGAAATTGCCCGTATCATTGCCGAGGCAGCGGCACAAAGCGATATTATTGTCACCACCGGCGGCGTAAGTGTCGGGGATTATGATTTTGTCAAGGATGTTGTTCCAGCGCTCGGTTTTGAGGTTCTTTTCCACGGGGTGCGTATCAAGCCGGGTCAGCACATTATGCTGGCACGAAAAGAAGACACGTTTATTCTTGCGCTTCCGGGATTTGCTTACTCTTCGACGGTGACGGCATTGCTGTATCTGCTTCCATTGATGGGTGCCTTTGCCCACCGGAGCCTTGCTCTGCCGTCGGTTAAGGCAACGCTGCGTGAGCCGTTCGTCAAGCGGGCAAAAAAGGCGGAGTTTACCGCTTGCAACGTCACGCTCGAATCGGGGCGCTACTTTGTGGACTTTCAGGGCAAAAAA
>JALVQH010000083.1:0-2094 GCA_027031505.1 Campylobacteraceae bacterium
GCATAATAGCGCTCGACAAACTGGCGCACTGCACGGGTTCCGGGCAGATACACACCCCCCTCTTTGACCGTATAGCGCCCGAGGAATTCCCCGGCATCGGCTTTGGTCAGATAGTGGCGTGCCAGATCGGTGTACACCTCGGTGTAGAGCTCTTTCATCGCTGCGTACCGGTCGTAGCGGATAGCAAGAGGTTCGTCAAAGCGCAGCACCCCGGAGGCAAACAGGATCTCGAGGTGGATCAGTCCTTCGCAGTAGTACGGCAGCACTTCACCCACCTCCTGCCAGGCGATGAGCCCGACGGCACGGGAGACCAGATCATCCACGAGGTGCTTGGTCAACGCCGCATCTTCACGGGCGAAGAAGGCCATGAGCCCGCCGGTGGTGGCTTTGAACTCTTCGATGTTTTTAAACTGCCCTGAGCCGTTCATCGCCGTCTCGGTGTCGGTGTCGATCCAGAGAATGTGCCCAAACTCATGCCCGATGGTGCTGATGTCATAAAGGCGGTGCCACAGATCGGGGGCTTTCTCGGTGAGGGCACGGCGGGAGAGGATGAATGTCTTGCCAAAGGTCTCAACACCGAGCTCCATAACTGGCCTGGCCAGCTGACTCTGACGGACAAAATCAGCATACGCAAAAATCTTTTTGCCCAGTTCACTGCTGACGGTTTCGTCATTGGGCACCACCTGAGCCGAAAACAGACCGTTGAACTCGGCGGCATAGTAAAGCATTGGCTGACCGATATAGAGCTGAGCCTGATCGACCTGGAGGAGGTTTTTTGCTATAACGTTCTCACTGTCACTTCCAAACTTTTTGGCCATCTCACAGGCAAAATGTTTGACATTTTCGCGCGTAGTGGCTGAAGCCTGAAGGCGGGGATTGACGATCCGCAGATCCCATTCGAGCGCTACCGCCTTGCGGTAATGATCTTCATAATACTCCAAAGGATGGCCCACCTGAATCGGAGTGGTGATTGCCATCCAGCGTCGATCCACCTCAACCCACATGGAGATGAGTTCGGGAACACGGGTGTGGGCAAAGGCTTCTTTGAGTGCCGTAAAATAGGCAATCCACTCATACTTCTGATCATACACTGCATCTTCGAGAGGCTCCAGCAGAGCAACGAGCTGATCGAGGGCTCCGACAACACCGGCCACCTCATCGGGGAAGGCTTCGGCATAAGCAGCCGATTTATATTGGGTCAGACCCGCAGACGATGCATCGCTTCGCGACACATCATCTGAGGTCAGGCTCTTTTTTACAAGCACCGAATAGGAGCGGTCGACCACCTGCCCCTCATGATCCCGGTCGAGGAGCTCCTGGGCCTGGAGCATTTCGAAAACTTTGGCATCGTCTCCGTCAAACAACTCACTTAGCTCCAGATTGACCGAATGGAGGATGTGGTGCGTCCAGCGGCTCTGCCACTCACTCAGCCGCAATCCCACATAATGCACCCCGAAGATCAATGCACGATAAAACGGAGTCAGCAGTTTCTGCTCCTCGATCCACCCGATAAGCGCTTCGTGTCGCGCAATGTGCATCATGCTCACAAACCCGTACGCCAGCTCCTTTTTGACGCGGATCTCCTCTTTGGAAAATCCCGCCTGGGTCAATACCTGCTCCAGCGCATCTTCGCGCAGATTGACGATGCGGGTCAGGGCGGCCATCGTCGTCTCACCGGTGCGCTCCAGTCCGAGAAGCTTCAGAAAGTGATCCACCACCTCATCGGCCTCTTCGTGCCCCCCTTTGAGGAGCATGTAATAGTCATTGAGCTCCGTTTGTCGCCGCTGAAGCGCATCGTAAATCGTCTGAAGATCGGCGAGGAAGTCGTGTTGGGTCATGGGTTTCCTTATTTTTGTGATTTGTATTTCAGGGGGTATTGATTATGATCGGTTCTGCAGATTCTTTCGCATACATCCCATTTCGTAAAATTTTACTGCGACATTGTGTACTGTTTTCACTTACACATCTTCGCCGTACTTCTTCTTCAGGACAAACAGATAGATGAAATCCTTGATGATGAGCGCCAGGCAATAGAGCCAGATGGCGTCCATCGACCAGTGGCGGGGGTAGTCGGCGCCATAGATGAGGGCGGGG
>JALVQH010000083.1:2104-6316 GCA_027031505.1 Campylobacteraceae bacterium
GGGCGGGGTAACCGAGGACAAACGGCCATTTGAGGTAGTAGAAAAAGACAATGCCGTTGCCGTAGATGTGGCGCAGAGCCTCCCGCATGCTACATCGCTCCGAGGGCTTGTTTGACGTTATCCGCGGCCATGGTGACGTTCCAGGCCGGTTCCCAGACCACTTCGACGGTGGCGGTGTGGATCCCCTCGGTGCGTTCGGCCGCTTCACGCACCCACTGCTCGAGCATCTGATGCATCGGGCAGGCGCGGGTCGAGAGGGTCATGGTGACTTTGGCGTTGCACGCTTCGTCGATGTCGACGCCGTAGATGAGGCCGAGTTCGACCATGTTGAACCCCACTTCAGGGTCGATGACGGTGCTGATGGAGTCGAGCACCTGATCTTTGGTTACTTCACACATTCTCTTCTGTCCTTGATATCTTGAGTTCTTTGCCGTAGCTGAGCATCGAAAGGACGCTGCTGAGCATGAAGCCCGCACCGACCACCATCAGCGTCACTCCGCCGTGAAAAAGCCCTTCGCTTCCGAAGAGCAGACCCACTCCACCAACGATCGTCCCGGCGGTAGTGAACCCGAATTGCCATTCGGCTTTACGCTCAGGGAGCATCTCGTTGAGCATCGGCACCTTCTGTTTGCCCACCAGCGGACTGTAGCGCTCGAACCAGACGAGGAACGGAACAATCTTGTAGAGGTGGCCGTTGATGAGGTAGCTGAAAAAGCCGAGGATCAGGAACCATGCAGCGGCGAGGGTCACCTGCTCACTGGTGACAAACAGCGTCACCACCCCGAGCACCAGGGCGACCGCCAGCGATCCGTACCCGATGTACATCGTGCGGGCGTAGATGTCGTGCGCTTTGCGGGCGCGGGTCTGGTAGATGATCCAGATCTGATAGCCGTAGAAGCCCACCGAGATGAACGCGACCGCCAGTGCCAGCCAGCGCACCCAGCTCCAGTCGATCACGGTGCCGATGACATACGCGATCACCGCTCCAACCATCAGATAATACGCCCGGGTGATCGGGGTCTCATCGAAGCCGTGCGAGAGGCCGAACATCGGCAGCAGGATCAGCGAGAGCCCCATGATCGTCAGCGTCACGAAGCCTCCAAGCACCAGCACCGCGTGGGCGCCGAGCCACCTGACGACATCGAGCACCACCCCCTCACCAATCGCCAGCGCCATCAGGAAGCCGATCACGATCGCCACGGTGAGGAAGATATTGGCCCAGAGGACGCTCTTGACCGGGAGGGTGATCCGTTCCGCCCTTTTAAGGGTGAGGAAAGTCTCGAAGAGGAAGGTCACCATCGCCACGAGCACCAGCAACCCGCCGTACGCCAGGACATCAGATACCCACCAGAATCCGACCACCATCGTCAGCGTCCCGATCAGTAGAGAGGGCCAGATGAGGTAGTAGAGATCGACCGAAAAATGCCCCACCTCCACCACCACCGGGATCAGCTGTGCCATCGCGCCGAAGATGATCATCATCACGAATCCGAGGAGAAACCAGTGCGCCCAGCCCACCGTCACAAAATCGGCATGGCCGCCCGCAGGATCAAGAAACAGCAAAAAGAGCACCCCGAGCATATAAAAAACCGACCCGATCACGAAGAACGGTTCGATCATTTTGAGCGGGGGAGCAAAGTCACGGGAGATATTGAACATGGTTTATCCGTCACAATCGCTGTCGTCGAGATTAGCTTTTTCGCTCTCGCCGGGCTTGTAACCGAAAATCAGCTTCACTTTGCCACCTGAGAGCTCCTCCTCTTCCAGCAGATCAAAATTCTCTCCGATCTTATCCAGCAGCCCCATCGGCTTCTTGTGGTTGATCATCGCCAGGCGTTTGTTGGCATCGGTCACCATTTTGAGTCCGGACATCGCATTGACCATCGGCTCCGGCGGTCCTTTCATCGACGTATCAAACTCAAAATACTGCGTCTCGCCGATCGTATAGGTATAAAAAGGCACCGTCGCACCGGGGACTTCCACAGGGGTTTTTTCGATTTCAGACATATTTACTCCTAATTGATTTTTTGTATTATAGAGCGGGTGGGCTTAAAGGAGATTGATACAGATCAAGAATAAGAGTCATAAATAGAAATTATGTGTTGTTGTGTCAGCAATTTGGGATATAATGGCACGGTTAAATGCTTCGTATATTGAATTGTGGTTTCCGAAAATTGTCGGTTTCACTCGATAGCTCTGGCAGTCGCGAACGCCGTTGGCGCCCCTTCGGGGTTGGGCGCTCCTTTGTCGCCATCGAGTGAAACCTCAGTTTGCCATGATAGTCAGAAGATTCAATCAGAAACTGTAGATAAAAGGAGTTCTCTGCTAATGAAAGGGAAAATCATCGCCTATCAGGGGGTCGAGGGGGCCTATTCGCATCTGGCATGTCGCAATGCCTTCCCCCGATCCGTTGCCATCGCCTGCGGTAGTTTCGAAGAGGCGGTCAAGCTTGTGGAGGAGGAGACGGCCGATTTTGCCATGATCCCGGTGGAAAATTCCACCGCCGGACGGGTCGAAGAGATCTACCGTCTGATCCCCGAATCGTCCCTCTTCATCGTCGACGAACACTTCGAACCGGTCAACCACTGCCTCCTCGGGATCAAGGGGAGCACCCTCGAATCGATCCGCTACGTCGCCTCCCATCCGCAGGCACTGGCGCAATGCCGCCGCAACATCATCGACCTCGACCTCACCGCCGTCGCCCGATTCGACACCGCCGGCTCTGCCCGGGAGATCAGCCGCAAAGGCGATCCCGCCTGGGGAGCCATCGCCTCCAAACTCGCCGCCCATCTCTACGACCTCGAGATCCTCAAGGAGTATTTCGGGGACATGCAGGGCAACGTCACCCGCTTCATCGTCCTTTCACGGGACAATACCATTCCCCCTTACAATCCCGACAAAGAATACATCACCTCACTCCTCTTCCACGTCCGCGACATCCCCGCCGCCCTCTTCAAAGCCCTCGGGGGCTTCGCCACCAACAGCGTCAACCTCCTCAAACTCGAAAGCTACTCCATGACCGGATCGCTTCAGGTGAGCCGCTTCCACATCGACATCGAAGCCCACCCCGAAGAACCCAAACTCAAACGCGCTCTCGACGAACTCACTTTTTTTGCCCGGGAGATCAAGTATCTCGGGGTGTATGAGAAGCATGCCGGACGGGAGGAGTACAAGCTGGTATGATCTTTTGGACTCTCCATGGAGTCTGTTTCATCAGGAGGCGGGACTTCAGTCCCGCATGCAGGGCTGAAGCCCTGCCTCTATGTTCGGCACATATCCACCGATTACCGAAAAGCAGAATAGAATTGACAAACCTGAACGGATAATGTATAATTATGTAGATACAAAGGAGATTACATGACCGTATCGATGAAAAAATGGGGCAACTCCCTCGCCCTTCGCGTCCCGAAAGATATCGCCAACACACTTCATCTCAAACAGGATGATCTGCTCGAACTCGAGATCAAAGAGGGTACGCTGATTCTGCGCCCCCATCCCAATAACCGCCTGGATAACCTCATTGCCGGGATCACCGAAGAAAATCGGCACCATGAGATCGAAACCGGAGAGCCCGTCGGCCATGAAGCGTGGTAATTATCTCCCCGATCGGGGCGATCTCATCTGGCTTGATTTCACCCCACAGGCCGGGCACGAACAGCACGGCAGACGCCCTGCCCTTGTCCTCTCCCCGGCACGGTACAACACCAGAAGCTCCCTCATCCTCTGCCTGCCCGTCACTTCACGCATCAAAGGCTACCCCTTCGAAGTCCTCCTCCCCGAAGGGCTGTGCGTCGCAGGCGCCGTCCTCTCCGATCAGGTACGCAGTCTCGATTTTGTCGCGCGTGATGCGGAGTTTATCTGCAAAGCACCCCGGAAGGTGGTCAAAGAAGTGATGGAAAATGTAGGAGCGTTGATAGGTTAGGACACCCAAATGGGCTGGGACTCCAGTCCCATAAAACGGGACTAAAGTCCCTACTCCTTTCACTGAAAAGCGTTGCAAAGCAACGCCAACCAAAACTATTCACTATTCACTATTCACCATTCACTATTCACTCAAAAATGCTCCCGGAAAAACGCTTCCACCATCTCATCAAACTTTTTCATCCGCTCTTTCCCTTTGGGAAGCTCTGAACGCAAACGGCGCATCTTTTGGAGGAATCCATCCACCTCATCGGGCAGGATAGACTGAAACCACCGTCGGATGTATTTGGC
>JALVQH010000084.1 GCA_027031505.1 Campylobacteraceae bacterium
CCAGGATCCGGTGGGCGATGTTGGCCGTAAAGCCGCTGTAGATATACCCGGCATGCGGCGCGATGATCGCCCGGGAAGCACGCCGCAGGATCGACCGATCCGACACTGCTGCCTCCAGTGTTTCATTAAACTGCCGAATCATCCCCTCGATTGCATTACACGTCGCCGGATAAAAAGCACCGGCATTGCCGGCCATCCGCTTCGCCGGTACCTCACTCTTCTTATGCATCATGTACCTTTGTGTCGGGGCAGAAAACTCTTTTGTGCTGTTGCTACCCCTTTTTCATAAACCCAAGATCCCGTATGCTGAAGTTTTTCAGCTCAGGGAGCGCATGGTCAATCTCGCTTTCGGTTGCGCCGAACCACTTCAGGATCGTGGCATAGTATTGCGAATAGGAGGTGGTGGGGATCAGTCGACCCTTGTTGGTCAGATCCTGATCGCTTCCGGGGGTCAGATCCGGGAAAGTGCCGTAGTTGCCCGCATTGACCGCGCCGAGGACAAACTGCGCACCACCCCAGGCATGATCGGAGCCGCTGCCGTTGTTGGCCGTAGAGCGGGAAAACTCCGAGAGGCTCACCAGCGCTACTTTGTCCAGGATTCCGAGTTTTTCCATTGCACGCATGAAGGCATCGATCCCGAGGCTGACGCCACGCAGCCGAGAGGCGTGATAGGTCGGCAGGGAGGTGTGCTGGTCAAAACCGCCAAGGGTAATACTGATCGCGATACGATGAAGTCCTTTGTTCTTGGCGATGGCGATCAGTCTTGCAGCAGTTTTGAAAGATTCGACAAAGTTGGTGTTGCCGCCCGATGCCAGCCCGAGCTGCTCCAGGGTCACTTCCGGATCCCGACCGGCACCGTCGTAGATGGCATTGCCGTAGGCATCTGTCAGCCCTTGAAACGGATTGCCGTCTGTGAGGATATTGTTCCAATCCTCCAGTGTTTGGCGCATCTCAAGGAAGCTACTCTTGCGCAGTTTGGTATAGAAGTTCTCAAACATATCGCTGTAGGTGCGGTTGTTTGCCCATGTTTCAAACTCCTTGTCGATAAACTTCTGCATATCTACCGGTCCATTCTGGCTGAAGTTCATCGGTACGGTCAACGCCCCGAAAAGCGCGCGATCGGTTCCGTAAGGGGAGAGGTTGACATTCATTTTGTAGATCGTTTCGGGATTGACGCTGCCCCATTGGTCGGCGATCAGTCCGAGCCATCCGTTGGGTCTGCTGATCGAATCGGCAGTACCGAGATGCGCCAGACGGCTCTGCTGGTCATGCGCAAAGACAAACGGCGGCAGCTTACCAGGATCGGCTTTGAGTTCGCTTTTGGTATAAGGCGCCGATATGTTCCCCATATTCTGGACAACAGCGCCTCTGCCGCGGTCAAGCCAGTACGCCACTTCAGGCATCATGATATTGGTCGCGATCTTGCCCTTAAACCGACTGTCATCATGGAGGTAAAACCCTTTTTTGTACGAAGCAGCGATATTTTTGTTGTTGTCGTAGTAGGGGTTGTCCGAGGCATTGCCGATCGCCAGAGCTCCCGATGTATCCACAAGCTTTTTCAGCTTGTCCATGCTGTCATTTGAGGGGATCGCAGCAATAGCACTGCGCACCTTTTTGTAATTGTCGTACCCAGCCTTGCTGTCGCTGCCGGCGGGAATAAAAGTATTGAGCGCATCGTTCCCGCCCCGCATGCCAACGGTAACGATCGCCTTGAAGTCACTGAAGCTCCGCGCATCATCCCCCAACAGCAGCGTTGGAGTGCAGAGCGCCCCTGTCCCGAAGATGCTGCCGTAGCGTAAAAAATCTCGTCTTTGCATTGTCTCTCCTTACTGCACCATGAAGTATTTGCTTGCAACAATCTCCGAGATCACCGGCGCGATCACCCGAGATACCAGGTTTGCCCTGAAGGCCTTTTCCGGGTCGTTTCCGCCTTTGAATTTGTTCTGGTATTTTTCGATCAGCGTATCGCGAAACGCTTTGTCCATTTTTTCGCCGATGAGGCG
>JALVQH010000085.1:0-5188 GCA_027031505.1 Campylobacteraceae bacterium
ATGGTGCACCGTGTATTAGTATATTGGTGTATTGGTGTATTGGGGATGCGATTTTGGTCGCATAAATGGGACTGAAGTCGCAGCCAAAGCACGTAACACATAACACAAAAAAAGGACAAACAATGGACACAATAACAATCGGCGTCGTCACCACCAGCGACCGGGCGTATGCCGGTATCTACGATGACATTTCGGGCAAGGCGATCATGGAGGTGATGGGGGAGTATCTGCAAAATGAATGTGTCTATGAATACCGCTGCATCCCCGATGAACAGCCGCTCATTGAGACGACGCTGATCGAACTCTCCCGGGACAAAAAATGCGATCTCATCGTCACCACCGGCGGCACGGGGCCGGCACCGAGAGACGTGACGACCGAAGCGACCCTCAATGTCTGCCAGAAGATTCTCCCCGGTTTTGGTGAGCAGATGCGTGCTGCCAGCCTCCAGCACGTACCCACGGCGATCCTTTCCCGTCAGACGGCGGGCATCTGCAACGGATCGCTTATCATCAATCTGCCCGGAAAACCCAAAGCGATCCGTGAGTGTCTCGACGCGGTATTTCCCGCCGTTCCCTACTGCATTGATCTGATCGGCGGATCGTACATGGAGACCGATGAGACGGTGATCAAAGCCTTCCGCCCCAAAGGGAAGTGATGGATATTGGATTTATCGAAAAGAAATTTGACGAGATTTATGCCGAACTGACCCGCGAAGTGATGGAGGTGCTGCACGACGAGTCGCTCGACAAGAAGCAGACCAATCTGCGCATGAAACCGCTGACCAATACCAAAATGATCCTTCAGAATGCCATCGAGAGCATCAAGCTGGTGCAGAAAGTAGGGGATGAGGCGATTGAGAAGGGGTGATAATCAGTACGTCGCGTATTTCCCCTGCGCCACATCTGCTTTGAGTTCATCGAGGGCTTCTTGCATCACCTCTACAAGCAGAGTTGCCATTTTTTGATCATCGGCTTCGGGGATGTCCCAGTCGGCAATTTTCAAGTTGGCTTCAAACAGCGCTCTAAGCTCCGCAATGATCTCCGCTTTGCGTTTGGTGATCTCTTGTTGTTCGGGGGTCATGGCTGTTCCTTTGTTGTAAAATCTATCTTATCGAAACAATAATTCATAGCTCTACCCCATCACGCAAGGCGACTTGCTCGATCAGTCTGCTGCTGTCTTTTGCCAGTACCACATCGACTTTTTGTTCGCCGATATATTCATCAAGTTTGATAAGAAATTGCCTTTTCTTTTTTCGCGCATCACCATATTTTTTTGCAGGTACCAAATACAAATCAATATCGCCGCCTCGTTTGGTATCATCAACACGGGAGCCAAACAGGTATATGTGCCCCTCTTTGAAAACTTCTTCAAAAGATTTTTTGATACCTTCTTTTTCGTATTCGGCTAAACGCATGATGACTCCTCTATCATTACCGGGTCTAATTATAGCATATCTTTTAGACCTGCCGCCCGGCTATCCGGCTGTATCCCCATGCCCCCACTGTCAGCACACCGTAGAGGATAAGGATAAAGAGCATCTGCTCCGGTTTGGTCTGGTACTCATACCACAGGATGAGGATCGATCCGATGGCCAGCCCGGTGATGGCGATGAGAGTGAAAGGGGTCGAGGAGCCGGTTGCGCGGCGGATTTTGAAATTGGCGACGGCCATGAGGAGAGAGACGAGGAGGAAGGTGATGCTCCCAAACTCAAGGATCAGCCGCAGACCCCCGACAACAATCAATATCGAAGCCGTGGCAGCCATAGTGAGAATCGCATAGGCGGGAATCGTTCCATTACGGTGGCTCAGAACAGCAGGAAGATACCCATCATCGGCGATGCGTGCCATCTGCCGGGAAGAGCCGAACATCGTCCCGCTGATGGCTGAGGAGGTGGCCAGTACGGCACCAATGATGACCAAATCACGTCCGAAATTGCCCATGATCGCTTCGGCTCCGGAGGCCAGAGCGTATTCTTTGTCGTGGATGAGATCCTGGGCCGGGATCGCGACCACCGCAGCAAGGGCGATGACAAAGTAGATCAGTGCCACGAGAAACACTGCTCCGTAGATCGCACGGGGGATGTTGCGCTCAGGATGATCCATCTCGTTGACAGCATTGATCACCAGTTGAAACCCTTCGTACGCGACAAACGTGACCGAAGCAACGGTGAGAATGTGGAGGGTGTGTGTCTGACCGAAGTCGTGAGCGAGGGCCTGAGCGAAGGTATGCAGATCGGTCTGCCCGTGGTAAATGAGCATCATCGAGATGATGAACAGAATGGTGAGCTTGGCATAGACCATCAGATCCTCGATCTTCCCCATCCCTTTGACGCTCCAGAGATTGATCGCGGCGAAGATCCAGATGATGGCGATGGCGACCCCCTTGCGTACCCAGTCGTTGTGCGCCCATTCCGAGCCGCTGATGCCGTAGGAGGAGAAGGTGTAGGCGTAGAGGGCGAGTGTGGAAATGTAGCCGAAGATCGTGTACCATCCGATGAAGGAGGCTGCGAGATGGGAATCAGGGTAGGTACGCTTGAAAAACGCATACGTCGCCCCCTCGTCCCGATAATAGACTCCGAGTTTGACGTAGGCGTACGCCGCAAACAGAGCCACCGCTCCTCCCAATGCGATCGCAAAAGGTGCCAGGAAGCCCACCATCGAGACGGAGATTCCGAGGATCGTAAAGATCCCGCCTCCGACCATCCCCCCAACGGCGATGGCGATGAGTTCTTTAAGACCAAGAGATTTTTTCACGTCGATACCTTAAGCAGGATTGTTCAGCGCAATCTCAGCACAAAATCCTCTCCCATCCCCTTGATACCGCGGCGGTCGATATGGTGGATGACGATTGCCTTCGGAGTGTGTTCGATCCGGGTGG
The DNA here is from genome assembly GCA_027031505.1 of Campylobacteraceae bacterium. GTDB lineage: Bacteria > Campylobacterota > Campylobacteria > Campylobacterales > Sulfurovaceae > S017-3. The sequence goes on from JALVQH010000085.1 coordinate 2,879, forward strand.
CAGAGGTACGGGGGATGGTGGAGATGATGGTCGCGATCTGTTTGTTTAGATCGACCTGATAACCGGTTGGCTTGACGGTGATGTGGTACTGGCTGAGCATCGGCTGAAACGATGCAAGCAGCTTGTTGGCTCGATCGCCGAAGGCCTCGGTGGCATAATCAAGATGCTTCGGATCACGAAACAGGTGCGACACGAGGGTGAGACCGGGCATGGGTTTCTGGATACGACTCTCGGCGACGTTGCCTTTGAAAAAATTGTTGACACCTCGGATGCTGATTGCCTTGCCCTCTTTGGTGGTGCCGATGGCATTATTGATGATGCGGTTGTAGCGGGTGTGGTTGCCCCGAATGCCGGCGGCATTCGGGCTGGTCGCGGTTGTGCCGTTGCCATAAAGAGTGTTGCCGATCAAGTCGATGTGATCGGCTTTGTTGAGGGATGTCCCTTTGCCGTTGTAGAGGATGAGATTGCCTTTGACGAGGTAGCGGCCGAGGTAATGCCCCTGACGGGCATCTTTCTTGATCGCATCGTCTTTTTGCTGGATGAGAAAACTCTCCCCTTCATCGATCACCAGCCTGGCAAATCCTTTTTTGAACACATGAGAAATGATACGGCTTTCGTTGCCAAAAAGAAGATTGTCTGTGATGCAGACTTTGGCCGAAGTGTTGGCATCGATCTGGCGGATGTTTTTGATGATCAGTCCTCCGGTGCCTCCGGTGGTCCACCAGGCGTTGTTGTAGATGATGTTGTGGTCGATGGTGAGATAATCGCTCCGGCCGGTAAATTTGACTCCACTGGCAGGATAGAACCCTATGGCATTGTGATCAAGGCGGATATGATGCCCCTGTATGAAAAGGCCGATACGCCGGATGGCTCGGGTGGGGCGCCACCACTGGGCAATCACTTCGGGGTAATGAAAGGTATCGGCATCACCCCGGAAGTGAAGTCCGGAAATACGGAGATAGTCGCCGATTACCCGCCATGATCCCCGGATGGTGACCGTCTCTCCAGGCCAGGCGCTGATGTGGATCGGGTGCTGGGGGCAACCGCGACATTTGAGGCGGGTAAAAGGACGGGTGTAGGTGCCGCCGCGCAGATAGATCGTATCGCCCCCTTGCGCCCGGCGGCAAAATTTTGGAAGCAGATCGTTGGTCTCCGGAGTGAGGATGAAAGTCTCTGCGGACATCGTGCCAATCAGCAGAAAGAAAAATATGACTGTTTTCATGAGGACTCCTCTTGCTTGCATTGGTTGTTCGATAAATACAAATGCCATAGTACTCCAAAAGTGTGAATCGTATGCAAACACAGTGTGAATCTTTGTAAACCACAGCATGAAAAAGGGGTAGCTAATACCCCCTGAAGTATAATAACGTATTACTTCAAAACAAGGAATCTCTCATGGCACTCAAAGCCGCCGTCAACGGTACCGGCCGCATCGGCCTCATCGCAATCAAGATCCTCAGCGAGCGCAGCGACACCGAACTCGTTGCCATCAACACCACCGCCTCTATGGAGATGCTGGCGTATCTGCTCAAGTACGATACCGTCCATCGGGGCGCTGAAGTGGAGATCATCGATGAGGAGACGATGCGTATCAACGGTACGAATGTTCACATCTTCAGTGAGCGTGATCCTGAAAAACTCGATTTTGGCTCCAAGGGTGCCGAAGTAGTATTGGAGTGTACCGGCGTATTTTTGACAACCGAGAAGGCCAAGCCCTTCCTCAAAAACGGGGTCAAACGAGTCGTCATGAGTGCCCCGGCCAAGGACGATGAGACAGCCACCTTCGTCTACAAGATCAACACCGACGACTATGCCGGGCAGGCGATCGTCTCCAACGCCAGCTGCACCACCAACTGCCTCGCACCCGTCACCAAAGTCCTCGACGATGCCTTCGGGATCGCCAACGGCCTCATGACCACGATCCACTCCTACACCAATGACCAGAACCTCCTCGATGTCAAGCACAAAAAAGACTTCCGCCGTGCCCGCGCCGCTGCGGTCAACATGATCCCCACCACCACCGGAGCAGCCAGAGCGATCGGTCTCGTGATGCCCCATCTCAAAGGTAAGCTAAACGGTTATGCCATGCGTGTGCCTACCACCGACGTCTCGGTTGTCGATCTGACCGTTAATGTCAAAAAAGATGTCACCAAAGAGGACGTCATTGCTGCCTTTGAAAAAGCAGCCGAAGGGTATTTCAAGGGGCTCATCGAGATCGACCACGACAAACGGGTCTCGAGTGATTTTGTCGGTTCGACCTACAGCGCTACCTTCGTCCCCGATATGACGAGCGTGGTGGATGGCAATACC
>JALVQH010000085.1:5198-6308 GCA_027031505.1 Campylobacteraceae bacterium
TCAAGGTGCTGGCCTGGTACGACAATGAGTGGGGGTATACTGAACGGCTTGTAGATATGGCGGTGCTGGTGAGCCGGTAATTTTGATATAATCAAAGAAAAAGTTAAGGAGTTGTGATGCAAATGACGTTAAACATCCCTGATTTTACTCCGCTTGCACTCAACATAGACATTGCAGAACTCCAGCAAACAATCAAACAGAGCACGGCACTCATGCTCTATAAAAAAGGGAAATTTTCCATCGAGCAAGCCAGTGCTTTTTCTGGATTGAGTCTGTATGATTTTATGGAAGCTTGTGCAAGCAATGACATACCGGTCATCCAGTATCAACCTGATGAGCTGGCATCGGAAATGCAGATGATGAGTCGCCTATGATTCTTATCGCCGATAGCTCGGCTCTGATTGCGTTGTCGGTTGTCGAGAAGTTGGAGATTCTCGAAACGTTATTCGGTCAGGTGTATGTCCCTCGTGCCGTGTATGACGAGATACGTCAGCCCCACAAGCCTGAGAGTATAAAACTTGAGAGATATTGTCGTGATAAAGTCGTAGATGTTTCTTTGGATACCAATTTTAATGTGAGCCTTTCGTATTGTTCTAGATATGGTAGGCGAGTAGATCTATGAAAAAAGTCCTCGTCATGTGCACCGGCAACAGCTGCCGCAGCATCATTGGCGAGGCGCTCATCAACCACTACCTCGAAGGGGTCGAAGCGTACAGCTGCGGCGTCGCCCCCAGCGGCCGCGTCAACCCCAACGCCCGCAAAGTCCTCGAAGCGCACGGCTGCTGGGATGACCGCTACCACTCCAAAAATCTCGAATCGGTCATCGACATCCCTTTTGATCTCGTCGTGACTGTCTGCAACCATGCCCGGGAGACATGCCCGGTGTTTCCCCGACCTGTACCCAAGATTCACGTGGGATTTGAAGATCCCGACGGCAAACCGTATGCGGCATTCGAGGAGACATTTAGAGAGATCAAAGAACAGTTACTGCCGCAGGTTAAACAAGAACTTTTTTAATTGGATCACTAACGGTTAAGTTGAGAAATATTTGAGCCGCAGGGTCAAATATTTCTCTCCAATGATTTGTTATGTTTTTATTGTTACCTTATC
>JALVQH010000086.1 GCA_027031505.1 Campylobacteraceae bacterium
TAGCCGATGTCTTGCGGGCACTCTCCGGCAAACTCAAAAAAAGTGTAAACCAAAAAGGTATCTTAATTCTTTCAGGAATCCTGGAGACAAAAGAGTCTATAGTTACAGATTCGTTTCACGATATGACCTTACAATCACGGAAACAAAAAGATGAGTGGGTAACCCTCGTCTATACCAAAGGATATGCATGAACAACCACCAACCCAATACCCCCAACAACAATAACAACAATTTTTTCAACGACAATCCCCTCCTCGCATTTGCGATCTTCTCAATCGTCATCATCTTGATTTTCAAGGTCTTCATCGGTCAGCAGGGCGGCGTCGATGCCATGATCAATCAGGGCAATGCAACTTACACAAAATCGGTCAGCTACTCCGAGATCAAAACGCTGATCCGAACCGACAAAATCGCTTCACTCAAGATCACCCCGACCGTCATCGAAGCCCTCGGCAAAGAGACACCCCCCATCCGCTACATCGCCGAAAAAGTCCCGGCAAACGACCCCACGCTCATCCCTCTCCTCGATGAACACAACGTCGAATACAGCGGCGTCATGGGCAACGGTATCGTCAACGAACTTATCAGCATGCTCCTGCCAATCCTGATCTTTTTTGCGATCTGGATCTTTCTGGCCAAACGGATGTCCAGGAGCATGGGCGGCGGCATCCTCGGTGTCGGCAAAGCGGGCAAACTCATCAGCGCCGAAAAACCGGAAACTAAATTTGACGATGTCGCCGGGGTCGAAGAGGCCAAAGAGGAGGTCAAAGAGATCGTCGACTTCCTCAAATACCCCGAGCGCTACATCGAACTCGGCGCCAAGATCCCCAAAGGGGTTTTACTGGTCGGCCCTCCAGGCACCGGAAAAACCCTGCTGGCCAAAGCGGTAGCCGGTGAGGCAAGCGTACCGTTCTTCTCCGTGAGCGGATCAAGCTTTATCGAGATGTTCGTGGGTGTGGGAGCCAGCCGGGTACGTGATCTGTTTGAGCAGGCCAAGCGGGAAGCTCCCTCCATCATCTTCATCGACGAGATCGACGCCATCGGTAAGAGCCGCACCGCCGGCGGCCCCATGGGGGGCAACGACGAGCGGGAACAAACCCTCAACCAGCTGCTGGCCGAGATGGACGGCTTCGGCACCAACACCCCCATCATCGTCCTTGCCGCTACCAACCGCCCCGAAGTGCTCGATGCAGCACTGCTTCGTGCGGGACGGTTTGATCGGCAGGTACTTGTAGACAAACCCGACTTTGAGGGGCGTCTGGCGATTCTCAAAATCCACAGCAAAGATGTCAAACTCGCTCCCGATATCGACATGCACGAGATCGCCAAAGCCACCGCCGGTCTGGCCGGAGCCGATCTGGCCAACATCATCAACGAAGCGGCTCTTCTCGCCGGTCGTGCCGGCAAGAAGGAGATCGAACAGTCTGATTTGATGGAGGCGATCGAGCGCGCCTTCGTCGGACTCGAAAAGAAAAACCGCAAGATCAATGAGGTGGAGAAAAAAATCGTCTCCTACCACGAGAGCGGCCACGCCCTCATGGCCGAACTCACCGAAGGCGCCACACGCGTCACCAAAGTCTCCATCATCCCCCGCGGCCTGGGGGCACTGGGATATACCCTCCACCTACCAGATGAAGAGAACCGCTTTCTCAAGCAAAAGCACGAACTGCTGGCTGAAATCGACGTATTGCTCGGCGGACGTGCTGCCGAAGAACTCTTCGTCGGCGACATCTCCACCGGAGCGGGCAACGACCTCCAGCGCGCCACCGACATCATCAAGGACATGATCACCAAATACGGCATGAGTGATGTCGCCGGACTTATGGTACTCGAATCCTCCCAGGGCGGCATGTTCCTCGGCGGCGGCCAAACCGTCAAAGACTACAGTGACAAAACAGCCGAAGCCATCGACCAGGCTGTCCGAAACCTCCTCGATGAGCGCTATGCCCATGTCAAAGAGACACTGCGTGCCTATGCTCCTGCCATCGAAGAGATGGCCG
>JALVQH010000087.1 GCA_027031505.1 Campylobacteraceae bacterium
AGGCGATGTTGGGTTCGATCCTGCCGCATGTTCAGCTTCATGCGACCCACGCACTTGAGGATATGAAGTGCTTCACCGATCCGATGAAGCTTTCGCGCAGCCATCCCGAAATCCCGCTGGTCTGGTTCGCCCTGATGCGGTTGTATGTTGCGATGAGAGACGATTTTCCCTACTGCAAAGCGCTCAATACGAACATGTTGCGGGGGCTGGGGGTTGAGGATGCAGAGATAGAGCGGTATCTTGAGAGTATTGATGAAGCACCACTCGATGAGCAACTTATCCTCCTCCTGAAAAAAGCGATCAAAAGCATTTATGATTCGCACCGTTTCAACCGGGAAGATTTTGAAGAACTCTACCGTGCCGGATTTTCCGACAAGACGATCTATGACGCGATTGTCTACTCGACAGGATTTTCAGGGATCGCACGACGGCTCAATACGTACTTGGTGAAAGAAGTGATGGGGTAAAGACTACACCCAATTTTCCAATACCAACCCCTCCACTCTCTCAAACTCTCTGGTGTTATTGGTGACCAACACCATATCGCGTGACAGTGCATGGCCGGCTATCTGCATGTCCATGTTGCCTATGACTTGACCCTTTTTCTCCAGAGAAGCACGTATTTTTCCATACTCAACCGATGCTGCGAAGTCATAATCGACGATCTCAAATGGCATCAAGAAACGCTCCAATGCTTTGAGATTCTTCTCGGTATGCTCACTCTTAAACGCTCCATACATCAGCTCTGAAACGGTAATAGATGAGATACACAGCTGGCCAATCTCACATGCACTGAAACGCTCTTTGACACTCTGGGGTTTGTTTTTGATAGTATAGATACAGATATTTGTATCGAGCATCATGTGTTTCAAAACAGATCCTCCCGCTCCTGCCTGGGCTCCGTCCGGCTGGGCATGAAGTCATCGGAAAAATCATCAAGACTTTCAAACATGGCATCCCATACCGTCTTATCCGATTTGGGTATCAGCACGACCATTCCGTTTATCTTTTTGATGAAAACTTCTTTCAGGTTTTCAAAACGAAACTCTTTGGGCAATCTAACGGCTTGACTTTGACCATTTTGGAATATTTTTGCAGTTGCCAACATAACAGACTCCTTGAATATATATTCTAAAGTATATACTATTTTTATAGTTATGTCAAGAGTCAAACGTTACGGTACCAGACTTCCCATCCCCACCAATGTATTCAGTGGCACAATCCGATACCCTCGTGCCCGGATCCCCTCTATCAGCTTCTCCAACGTTTTAAGATTGGTGCTTTGATCGTGCATCAGAATGACGCTGCCCGGGGTGAGGGTGGTGAGGATGTTGCGGAGGTATTTTTGCCCACGGTAGTGGTTCCAGTCCCGGCTGTCAATCGACCAGAGGATGGTCTGGAGATGCCGCTGAGTGAGTGCGTGAAGGAGGGTAGAACTGACCATGCCGTAGGGCGGACGGAAATAGCGGGGATGCAAGCCGTATGCGGCAAAGACCTTCAATGCGCGATCGAGCTCCCGGTTTACGTGTTTGGGTGAGAGTTTGCGATAATCATAGTGGTGATAGCCGTGCAGTCCCACCTCAAAGAGGGGATCGTCGTACCGGCGGGCTTTGGAGGCGTTTAGCTGTGGAGCAAGGAGGAAAAAGGTCGCCGGGGTGTGGTGGGTGTGGAGAAATCTCAGGAGTTTTGCTGTTTTCCCAAGTGGGCCGTCATCAAACGTAAGCGCGACGACTTTTTCGGCGGTATCGGCCTTGAAAAAAATCTGCCTGGAGAGGGACGCAGGCATGCGATGGAGGTGGTGGTAGTAGCTTGGGTAGAGGTTCCATTGGGGCGGGGTGGGATCGGCGAGGAGGGTAAGGGGGAGGAGAAATAGCGCTAAAACGAGAGACATCACGTTCGCGTTTTCCATCGACTTGGATTTGTTCTCGTATGCAACACGGCTAAGATAATAAGTTGATCGTCTTGAGTCAAATAGAACACGCCATAAGGAAAACGT
>JALVQH010000088.1 GCA_027031505.1 Campylobacteraceae bacterium
ATCCGTTACCGTCCGGACGAAGATGCGATCGTCACCGGGCTGGGGATGCGCTATATCCACATGCCGGTTGATTTTGAGTACCCGAAGGTGGCCGATTATGAATGTCTCCGGGATGTGCTCAATGCGCTTTTCCCGCGTAAAGTATGGCTTCATTGCGCCCAAAACAAGCGGGTTTCGGGGATGATGTATCTGTACAATGTGCTCGAGCGCGGGATGGAGCTGCGGACGGCACGGGCGCTGATGGAGAGCATCTGGCAGCCCGACGGGACATGGGAGACGCTGTTTGCGGCAGTGATGGAGAAGCATGCCTACCAATATCTCTGAGGCGTATGACGTCCTTGTCATTGGGGCCGGGATCGCCGGATGCTCGATTGCGTATGCGCTCAAAGAGCAGGGGCAGCGGGTGCTGCTGGTCGATCGCAGCAGCGTACCGGCCAGCGGCGGCAGCGGTGCGGCCGGGGCGTTTGTCTCCCCCAGGATCGGCAAAGGCGGTTCGCTCCAAACAGTGACGAATGAAGCGTTTGCCTATGCCCAGGCCTTTTATCGGGAACATGCCCCGGAGCACTTCACGCCAGGCGGTGTGGTACGCATTCCGAAAAGTTCCGATGACGCCGAACGTTTCGTCCTCTATGAACCCCACAATTATCCGGTCTATGAGCGGTGGAACAGTGAGGATCTGGCGGCACGGGAGATTGTCGATATACGGGGAGGATTTTATTTCCCCGAAGCGGGGGACTGCGATGCTCCGGCGGTGTGTCGCACGCTGGCTGAGGGGATTGATTTTATCCAGTTGGATGTTCGTAAACTGACCCATACAGGAGACGCATGGCGTATCGAGGGGGCAGACCGTACTCTGGAGGCTGCCCGCGTGGTGCTGGCGACGGGGTATCAGAATGACTTGGCGGATATGCGTTACATGGGGATACGGGGACTCTGGGGGAGCCGGGGGGACTATCGGACATCCACGACACTGCCGGTGAGCCTCCACAAGCGCCTCTCTGTCTCTTCGTCACGTAACGGCATCGTCAAGATCGGGGCGACACACGTCAAACACTCTCATCCCTGTATGGTGTGTGACGGCCAACCTCTTGCCGGATTGTTTGCCGAGGCTTCCGATCTGGTTGATACGTCCGATTTTGTTCTCAAGGAGACTTTTTGCGGGATGCGATCGACGAGCCGGGATCACTTCCCGGTCGTCGGGGAGGTGATCGATGTTCCGTGGATACTGCAGGAATATCCGGCGGTCACACGGGGAGCCACAGTCCCTCTGCGACACCTTCCCAGCCTCTATATTCTCAATGGTCTGGGGGGCAGGGGGTTTGTGTTTGCTCCGTTGATGGCCCGGTGGCTGGCCGACCGGATCGTATCTGGCCGGGAAATCCCCCGGCAGGTACACCCGGATCGTCTGTTCTGGAAGTGGGTGCGCACGTTACGCTGACGATATATAGGGGTCAGACGTTGAATATCCACTTGTGACCACTCTTCCTTGACTATTTTGGAGATCAGTAAACGGGAGACACTCAAGTGTTTAGCCAGTGCAATCTGCGTGTACCTGTCTTCCAACGCTGCGCGGTATTGCCTTCCTCTTCTTTTTGATTTTGTATTGTAGCATGTTATTGGTGGATATTCAACGTCTGACCCCTTGCGATGGCGCCAAAAAATCTCAACGAGATGATCGCGGCAATTAAACGAAACAAACGTTTGCCGTCCAATCGATTGATGGGCGTATAATATAAACTTGCTTGGAGCTAAGGGGTCAGGTGATAATGATAATCTAATATGAAGATGCTCAAATGATCAAGCAAGGCTACTCTCGGCATAGCATTGCTAAAGTACTGGGCATATCACAGCCAGCGATAAAAGGTGTCATCAGAAGGAGCAGGGAATGAGTTATCGTTATCACCTCCTTTTCCCTTTTTCCCTCTTTTCCCTGGCGGTAACCCTTATACTTAGATGATATCGATATTCTGTATTATTTTTTATCTCGCA
>JALVQH010000089.1 GCA_027031505.1 Campylobacteraceae bacterium
AAAATACGGACAAAAGCATCTTTGTTGCATTCGACTTTTACATTCGGCATCTCCAATTCATAAGTGCAGTCAGAATACAGGGATTGGAAATACTCCACACGTTTTTGCAAAACATCACGAAGATCAAATACCTCTTTCTGTGTCTCCATATCAACAAGAAAGGCACGCAAATTGTGCTGAAGTGCAATGATGGTTTCGATGTTGTTTTCAAGGCGATCGAGCTTTTTGTTGGCGCCTATCTCGTCTCTGAAGAGATGAAAATTGATCATCATTGAGCTGATCGGCGTATTGAAATCGTGCAGAATGTCCCGGGCAAACTCTTCGTTGACACGCAACGCTTTTCTCAGAGGCCAGAGTGCATAAACAGAGAAGAGAAAAGCAAGAATAAGGATCACTACCGAATAGAGCACAAAATCCCCGACAAAGTCACTGCGTGCCTGCTCAATCTGCGCATAATAAGACACACGGTCGAGGGAAACTTTCATCAAAAAGTTTTCCACCGTCGGAATGACAAAATAGGCATACACATTCTGCCCGATATAGAGCTTCTTGGTCTTGAGCCCTTTGGTTTTTTTGACAAAATCAACGTCAAATCCTTTGCATTTCGCATCGTAACGGCACACTTCCATCTGAGATTTGATTTGTTCACCGATCCCCTGCTTGACCCGTTCAAAGTTTTGCCACATCACTACCGTCATAAGTGCTTCAAGAAGCAGAAAGGAGATAAAGAAACTCTTAAGAAAAGACTCAATCTCGTAGGTTTTCAAGCATGTATCCTCGTCCCCGAATGTTTACGATCTCAAGTCCCAGCCGCTTTTTGAGCTTGGCGATGTTGACCCGCAGAGCATTGGCATTGGCAAACTCAAGGTAGTCCATCAGTATGTAACTCTCAACCATCTCTCCTCTATGGGTAATCAGCTCGTGAAAAAGATTGGCCTGCACCTCTCCCAGACCGATAACACGACCGTCTTGTTTGAGGATACGTTCTTTCGGATCATATTCAAGATTGTTGTAATAAATGATCTCTTTGGCTTCAGCATGCTTTCGCCGGATCCTCAGCAGGAGTTCCCGAGGATCAAACGGCTTCTTGATGTAGTCGTCCGCCCCGACGGCAAACCCTTTGGCGATGGAGTTGATGTCAACCAACGCGGTAATAAAAAACGCCGGTGTTTTGTCCCCGGCATTCCGAAGTTCGCGCAGCAGTTCAAAACCACTGATATCTGGGACATTGACATCAAGAATGTACAAATCATACTGTTTCTCAAACGTCAGATCGTACACCGCTTCTCCCCGGGTCACTGCATCAACCCGGTATCCTGCCTTTTCCAGGTATTCCTGCAGACTTTCGCACAGGATCTTGTCGTCTTCAAGTAAGAGTATATCCATAGAACTACTTTAGCAAAAATGGATTAACGAAGGATTACATCAACTCACTACCAACGCCTCTTCGGGATAGACCCCCAGCTTGCGTGCTTCGATGAGAAACCCCTCCCCTACCCGGACTTTGGACTCGATGACGACGTCGACAAGTTTGCTCTTGATGTGCAACTCGAGGGGATTTTGTTATAGCTATTTTCTCACTTCTCTTACAGTACCATCAGGAGGCCACCACATGATAACATCACATACATTAGCTTTGGAACCATTGATTTTAGTTGTATCTGTTTCACTCACAAACGCTGAAAAAACTATAGTACCCCATCACCGTTGGCCATCTCAATATCCTTCTCGTACCATTTCTCCTGATATGTACGCTTGCGACACTATTTTGAATATGGTAAATGCATTCCACATCAGGAGAGACTGCGAAAGAACTCGAGAATATTGGAGCAGGGACTTCAGTCCCGTATAAAGAACCTCCATAAAATGGCGCCATTTTAACGGGGCTAAAGCCCCTGCTCCTATAAGGTGTGAGTTCTTTCGCAGTCTCAGGAGATGGGGAACGAGAGAAATAAACCGCTTCTGTATGCCGGAGTGTACGCGT
>JALVQH010000090.1 GCA_027031505.1 Campylobacteraceae bacterium
CAAACCCCAGATCGAGGCGGATAAAAGTGATCCCCAGCAGCGTCAGAATCGGAATCATGATCCACATCGAGGGGGTTCCCTCCGGGGCGATCCCGTGCTCGAACATGCTCTTGAAGCCCAGCACCAGTTTGATCACGATCAGCAGAATCGCGATCGACGAAAAGAAGATCGCTCCAATATTTCCGGCCACCTCGACCCACAGAGTCTTGCTCATCGCCGCCGACGCGGAGAAACCGACCCCCACCATCACGTAGGCGAAGATCGAGAGCATCTGCGCCAGTGAATTGTTCTCCGCGAGATCAAACTCACCGTGTGCCATGATCCGCCCGAAGTATTCAAGAAAAATCTTACTCACATAGTAGCCGGTAATACCGAAAGCAACAATCGCCATCGGAAACATGTACTCAACATAATCCCACAAATGGGGGACAAAGAGGGCACCGAGGATAAACAGGACATTGATCGTCATCGCCAGCGTCAGCGGGATGGCAAAGAGCTGCACTTCGTTGCTGCTGGTGCGCATCGCCTCATACGCTTCGGTCTTTTTGTACGCGGCAAACGCTTTGATGTTCCAGAAAAGGAGTTTGAAATGATACACCGTCGCGATCACAAACAGGACATATACGACTCCGATCAGATAGGCCATCGGACCGCCTTTCATCAGGATAGGGTATGTTTGATCGAAGGTGAGCATCGGCACCCCTTTGTGGGGCACCATGAAGTTGGCGTAAACAAAGAAAGAGACTGCCAGACCTCCCGGTCCGAGGGCTCCGAGCCAGTAGAGAGGGTTGTAAGGGGGACGTTTTTGTTCCATGTGTTTTCCTTGTGTTAAGATTTTTTCAAATGATCCAGAGGAGAGAAGCCCATCTGGCTTGCAACCGAAAAAGGGCTCTCTTCTAAATCGGATAAAAAAACTCGGAATTATACACAGAAAACATTACGTAAACATTACTTCTGAGAAAAAACAATCAATCTGTTTTCAAAGAGCCCTAAAAGCCTACTTCATCAAGCTCTTTGAATTTAAACGCTTCGATGATCTCTTCGATCGTCTCCTCTTCTCGGACACAGAGTACGATCATCCCCTCTTCCATAAATTCCATGTAGTTCTCAAAAGCATTTGCCAGAACGACAAAATCGATCCATTCCACTCCCGCTTCGGCACGGTTATCATAGAAATCGACCGCCTGGATCACCCCCTCATCAAAATCGACCAACGCCCATTTCTTTCGATTGGGCAGCGTCGTCACTTTCGCATGTTTCGGATCGATCCCGTCAACGGGAATCAGGATCAGCATCCGAGTTTCCTCAGTTGTTTTTCGGTGAGGGCAAGTTGGCGGTTACTCATCGTACCGATACCGCGTTTGAGCACCTTGCGGGCGATGGTTTGTGCTTCTTTGAGTGAATGCATTGTGTAACTGCCGCACTGGTAGGGATTGAGCTCGGGGATGTCGGCTTCGGAGGCAACGGCCAGCACATCTTTCATCGAGGCTTTCCAGGCCTTGACAACCTTTTTCTTTTTGGGGGCGCCCAACACCGACATGTAAAAGCCTGTCCGGCATCCCATCGGAGAGATGTCAATGATCTCCACATTTTTACCATTGAGGTGTTTCCGCATGAATCCGGCAAAAAGGTGCTCAAGCGTGTGCATACCTTTGACCGGCATCTTCTCATGGTTGGGACGGCAGAAGCGGAGATCAAAGACCGTGATGATATCCCCGCACGGGCTCTGCATGGTTTTGGCCTTGCGAACTGCCGGAGCAGGCATCCGGGTATGGTCAACGGTAAATGAGTCGAGAAGTGGCATGACGATTTCCTTATTATGATGGTTTCTGGCATTATACCTTACGATCGGTCAAACTGCTGCCACTTCCCACCAATAACCGCTACACAAATATACCAATACACGGTGCGCAACACTGCGCACCTCTACAAATAATGCTTACCCAGCGTCACAATCCCATCGACGATGAAC
>JALVQH010000091.1 GCA_027031505.1 Campylobacteraceae bacterium
TTTTTGACCCGTTAGCTCAGTCGGTAGAGCAACTCCCTTTTAAGGAGTGGGCCCTAGGTTCGAATCCTAGACGGGTCACCATATACATGATGATTGTCTGGACTGGATGACCCTTTCATCTAGTGGCCAAGGATGCTGCGTTTTCATCGCAGTCACAGAGGTTCAAATCCTCTAAGGGTCGCCAGAATAATCAGGATCAGGGTCGCTTAGCTCAGTTGGTAGAGCGCCACCCTTACAAGGTGGATGTCATAAGTTCGAGTCTTATAGCGACCACCACTTATGAAATGAAAATGTTTATGCGGCGGTAGTTCAGTTGGTTAGAATACCTGCCTGTCACGCAGGGGGTCGCGAGTTCGAGTCTCGTCCGCCGCGCCACCCATTTTCATTTCTTTTTCTCCTTTTAAGCATAGAAGTCATAGCCCAAACCCTTTCCTCCTCCTTTTGAATGTAAAATCCATCAGCAATCCCGGGCTATGATTCTTGTTCCCCCTTTATACTTCATTTACTTCTGGCATGAATCTTTTATTTTCATATTAGACTCTATTGTCAAATAAAATCTAATAAAATTTACGTTATTATTATGACGTTATATTAAAAGGATTGCACCAGATTGACGGAAGAAATTGTCCTGGATGTTTCTAAATCAAGGATAAAAAAGGAGGGGCTATGGAGATTGGCTGATGTATAAAAAATGGGCGCAGGATGTGTGATATAAGGTAACTAACCATATGAAAGAATAAGGAGCAAAACATGAAAATGGCAAAAACAGCAACGGCAGTATTGTCTTTAATACTTGGTACCCAGATTGCAAGTGCTACAGAGAACATCAAGTTCTACTTCCCGACTTCCGTACAGGGACCATTGGCACAGCATATGAAGAAAGTCGTGAAGCAGTACAATGAGTCTCAAGACAAAGTAAAGGTAACTGCCATCTATACCGGCAGCTATCAGGAGACCATGGTCAAAGCTTCAGCCGCGATGGAAGCGGGCAATCCACCGGCCGTCGCAATGGTTGGTGCCAACAATGTTCTTGATTTTGTTCAAAAAGACCAACTGGTACCTATCAAAGAGTTCCTTGGAAAAACCACGACAGCAGAATACCTCGCTGACTTCTGGCCGGGTGTCCGTCCGAATGCTATCATCGACGGCAAACTGTATGCGATACCGTTCCAGAGCTCTACTCCGATCCTTTACTACAACAAAGAGCATTTCAAGGAAGCAGGACTCGATCCGAACAAACCGCCGAGAAACTGGAAAGAGCTGGTCAGCTACGGCAAGAAGCTGATCAAGAAAGAGGGCGGCAAGACAACCCGCTACGCCTTGATGATGCCGATGCAGTACGGATATGGCAACTGGATCCTTCAGGCATTTGTCATGTCAAACGGCGGGCAATACTTTAACGCCGAATATCCAGGAGAGGTATACTACGATTCCCCGACAACACGCGGTGCTTTGCAGTTCTACAGCGATCTGGCTCACAAATACGGCATTATCCCTGCAAGCGTAACCGATTCAAAGCGCGTTGCGGCGGATTTCTTTGCGGGTCGGACATCCATGATGATTGCCAGTACAGGCGGACTGACCAATATTCGCAAGAATGTCAAGTTTGATTACGGAGTAGCATTTGTGCCGGGCAATGTCCGCAATGCCGTACCCGTCGGCGGCGCATCGATGGTGATCTTCAAAGGCCAGAAGCCTGCTCAGAAAGCTGCAGCATGGGATTTTGTCAAGTGGATCACTTCTGCCGAACAACTGGGCTCCTGGAGCCGGGCAAGCGGCTACTTCGCCCCGAGGAAAAGCGCATACGATCTGCCTGAGATGAAGGAATTCATCAGCAAATATCCGGATGCAGGTGTTGCAGTCGATCAGCTCAAATACACAAAACCCTGGTATTCTACCTACAACGTTCTGGCCGTAGCCAAGCCTATGGGGGATGCTTTCCAGGCGGTGATTGTCGGAAAAGCCAAAGTAGCTGAAGCTACACGAAAAGCACAGGAACAAGCCGACAAACTTCTGGCTCCGTATAACAATTCCCGAGGATACTCAACCAAATAATATCCAACAAATCAGGAAGGGTTATCCTTTCCTGGTTTATATATTAAGAAATTTTTGCAACAATATTTCTATGTCATACAAAGATTTCTTAATATGTCTTTACAATACATTATAACCATACAATCTAAAGGAAGGGAAAATGGGTAGTAACATTCAAGATCTTGCTGACATATCGGTGGAGGAGTTGACAAAAGGGTTCGCAGATCACACCATCTCCCCCGTAGAAGCCACGGAGGCCTGTCTGGCGAGAATTGAGATGCACAATGACACGTTCAATGCTTTATGGTTCGTGGACGCGGAGGGGGCGCTCAAATCGGCAAAAGAATCGGAAAAACGCTGGCTCAAGAATCGTCCGGTCAGCCCCATAGACGGTGTTCCGACTACCACAAAAGATACTACGCTGGTCGCAGGATGGAAGTCGACGCTCGGAAGTTCTGTCCTGTGCAGTGATGAGCCTGCCACGGAAGACTCATCGAGTGTCGCCCGGCTGAAAGAGGCCGGCGTGGCTCTGCTGGGACTGACGAACTCTCCGGAAATTGGCTGGAAAGGGGTCACAGACAGTCCCCGTCACGGCATAACACGCAATCCGTGGAACCGTCATCTCACACCCGGAGGATCGAGCGGCGGAGCGGCCGTAGCGGCTGCACTGGGAATGGGGTACCTGCATATCGGCACCGACGCAGGAGGGTCGATCCGCATCCCGGCCAGCTTTACCGGAGTATTCGGACACAAGCCGAGTTTCGGGCGCGTGCCCAATTTCCCACCGACGGCATTCAGTACGGTATCACATGCCGGACCGATCACGCGTACCGTAAAAGATGCGGCCTACATGCTCAATATCATCTCCAAACCCGATGTGAGAGACTGGTTTGCTCTGCCCTACGAAGAGAAAGACTACGTATCGCTCTGTTCGGGTGATATCCGCGACCTCAAAATCGCTTTCAGCCCCGGCATGGGCGGCGACACACCGGTCGATGCTGCGGTTGCCAGGCAGGTCAGAGCGTCTGTTGATATCTTCAGGGAACTTGGAGCTACCGTTGTCGAAGCCGACTTTGACTTTGGAAACAGCAAAGAGATCTTTGACCAGTTCTGGCACGCTTCGGTTGCCTGGAGACTGAAAGATGTTACAGAAGATCAGTTTGCACAGATGGATCCCGGGCTGCTCAAAGTCTTTGAAGCATCCAAAAAATACACATTGGCCGATTATGTCAATGCCAATCAGCTGCGCGCCCAAATGGGAAGCGCTATGAACAGGTTTCAGCAGGAGTATGACCTGCTGCTGACGCCTACTTTGCCCATAACGGCATTTACTGCCGGCCGGAATACACCGGATGATTCCCCGTTTGAAGCCTGGTTCGACTGGGCAGCATTTTGTTATCCGATCAACCTGACACGTCAACCCGCCTGTTCGATACCGTGTGGATTTGACGAAGACGGTTTGCCCATCGGACTGCAGATTATCGGCCGGCAATTTGACGATGCAACCGTCCTCAGAGCTGCGGCAGCATTCGAATCCCTCAGCCCGATCATCCTGCCGGAAGTCTGAACGGCACAATCAAAAAAACAACAAAGGAGAGTACATGGCGTCAGTGAAGTTTGAGAATGTCATCAAGACGTTCGGAGAAACGAAAGTTATCAAGGGTGTAAACATCGATATACAGGAGGGGGAACTCATCGTATTTGTCGGCCCGTCAGGCTGTGGCAAATCCACATTGCTGCGTATGCTTGCCGGCCTCGAAGATGTGAGTGAAGGGAACATCTATATCGGCGATACCGTCGTCAATAAAGTACCGTCAAAAGATCGAAACATCGCCATGGTCTTCCAGAACTATGCGCTGTATCCCCATATGACCGTCGAGGAGAATATGGGCTTCGGTCTCAAACTGAGAGGTGTAAGCAAAGAGGAACGCAAGGCAGCAGTTGAAAAAGCGGCCAAAATTCTCGGCATCGAACAACTGCTCAAAAGAAAACCGCGTGCCCTGTCGGGTGGACAACGGCAGCGTGTGGCCATGGGACGGGCGATCGTACGGGATCCGGATGTATTCCTCATGGATGAACCTCTGAGTAACCTCGATGCCAAGCTGCGTACCAAAATGCGGGTCGAGATCCGAAAATTGCAGCACGGACTGAAAACAACCATGATCTATGTGACACATGATCAGGTAGAGGCGATGACGCTTGCCGATAAGATTGCGGTACTTGACGGCGGATATGTTCAGCAGTTTGGCACACCCAATGAGTTGTACCACAAGCCGGCCAACCGATTTGTTGCAGGCTTCCTCGGCTCCCCCACCATCAACTTCATCGTCTGCAAACGCAGCGGAGATCACTTTACACTTCCGGACGGACAAACATTCAGCATACCCGAAAGCAGAATGAGCAACACAGCGCAGGACATTGAACTGGCCATTCGCCCTAAATACATTGACATTGTCGAGAACGAAGCATCCCCGGACACTCCCAATATCATCCGATGGAAATCAAAAGTCAACCTCGTTGAAGCTCTGGGCGGCGAAACGTTGGTTTATGTACATCTGGGGGATCAGGATATCATCGTCAAGCTTACAGACAAAGACGATATAGAAGAGGGAAGTACCGTTGAGCTGGCATTCAATCTGGACAATGCACACATTTTTGATCTGAGCAACGGAAACATCATCAGTCACGGTGTCAACCCGCACGATAGCAATTCGATCGAATCTTGACGGTAAAGTAAGGAGTGAAAATGCACACACAAACGATCAAAGGAGTCAATCATGTCGTCACATAAAGCCTGGTGGTATCTGTTTCCGGCCTTGTTTTTCCTCATCATGTTTACGTACTATCCCATGTTGCAAGTATTTTACGACAGTTTTTTCTTCAAGGAATTTGGGGCAAATCATGCAAGCTTTGTCGGACTGGACAATTACAGACGCTTGTTTGATGATCCCGATTTCATCAATGCCGTAAAAAACAATGTCATCTATGCACTTGGAACCGTCATCCCCTCTCTGGCAATTGGCCTGGGGCTTGCACTTGCACTGGTAGAGTCTTCCCGTTTTAACAATTTTGCACGCTCTATCTTTTTCTTCCCCACCCTGGTTCCCCTCGTTGCTGCGGCAGCCTTGTGGCTGTTTGTCTATTTTCCCCATATCGGTCTGCTCGATTATTATCTCGAAAAAGTCGGTATCGGCTCGACAGACTGGCTGGGGGATCCAGACATAGCGCTCTATTCGCTGATGATCCTCGCTATCTGGAAAAATGCAGGCTTCTATATGCTCTTTTATATCGCAGGATTGCAGGGGATCGGCGAAGAGTACTATGAAGCGGCCAACCTTGAAGGTGCAAGCTACTTTCAGCGGTTGCGATACATCACATTCCCGCTGCTCGGCCCGACCACAGCGTTTGTTTTCATCATTGCCCTTATCCATGTCTTCTCATACGTGGATCACATCATTATGATGACGCACGGCGGCCCGATCGGTTCTACCAAGCTGGTTCTCTACTACATTTACCAGAATGCCCACGAATTCAACGATGCCGCAAAAGCCACGACATCCACCGTCGTCAGCGTAACGTTTCTGCTGCTGTTTTCATTGTTCAGTATCCGCACGATGGAGAGGGGTATTCACTATGAATCGTAAACATACAAACTGCAAAAAAGGAGTACGAAAATGAATGAAAACAGAAAACGATCACTGCCGGCAGCCATCCTCTTTATTGTGATTATCAGCGTAGTTGGTCTGATATGGTCCGGACCGTTTCTGTGGATGCTGATCGCAGCCTTCAAACCCCATACCATGGGTGGTCTGGATATGGCATCCCTGTGGCCCAACTTTTCACCCACCCTGGACAACTTCAGGCTGGCGCTTGAGAGTGCCGATTTCTTTACACTGTATGCCAATACCCTCATTGTTGTATTCGGTACTCTGATTGTGCAATTGATCACCGTCACCCTTGCCGCCTATGCATTTGCCCGTCTGGAGTTTCCGTTTAAAACGACCTTGTTTTATCTCTTTCTGCTTCAGCTGATGATTGTGCCGCCTGCATTGATCGTGCCCAACCTCAAAACGATTGTCTCCCTCGGCATGGGGGATACACTCGTTGCCGTGATGGCACCCTATTTTGCATCGGCATTTGGTGTCTTTCTGCTGAGACAGACGTTCAAGTCCATCCCCAA
>JALVQH010000092.1 GCA_027031505.1 Campylobacteraceae bacterium
CACGCACATAGGGTCAGACCCGCAGACGATTCATCGCTTCGCGACAAATCATCTGAGGTCAGACCCCTCTCGCCATCAACCAATCACCAATCACGAATCACGAATCACCAATCACCGGCGCAATTTGCGCCCTATATGACCCTCTTTTTCCAGCCCCACTATGACCGTGCCTTTCTCGAACCTCTCCGCGACGACCTCACCGCCGTCAAACTCTATCCCGCCGGGATCACCACCAATTCCGAAGGGGGAGTGAGCGGCTTCGATGTCGAAACGCTGCGCCCGGCGCTCAGTGCGATGAGTGATCTCGGGATCCCGCTCTGCATCCACGGGGAAACCAACGGATTTGTCATGGATCGGGAAGCGGAGTTTGTCCCCATCTATGAGAAACTTGCCGCCGCCTTTCCCGATCTGACGATCGTCATGGAGCACATCACCACCGCCGAGAGTGTCGCCGCACTCGAGAGATACCCCAACCTCCACGCCACGATCACCCTCCACCACCTCTACATCACCCTCGACGATGTCGCCGGAGGGATGCTCCGGCCTCATCTCTTCTGCAAACCCATCGCCAAGCGCCCCGAAGATCGGGAGGCTCTCATAGATGTCGCGCTTAACGCCCATCCCAAAGTGATGTTTGGCTCCGATTCGGCTCCCCACCCCCGCCATGCCAAGGAGGCGCCCGGATGTGCTGCCGGTGTCTTCACCGCCCCGGTTGCCCTCCCGGCACTGGCACAGCTCTTTGATGCCCATGGCAAGCTGAGCAAGCTTCAATCCTTTGTCAGCGACAACGCCCGGCGTATTTACGGCATCACGCCTCCGGAGATGTCTGTGGAGTTAACCAGAGAACCTTTTGATGTACCGGAAAAATACGGAGATGTGGTTCCGATATTTGCTGGAGAGACGCTGGAATGGCGTGTAAAAATGTGATATAATACCTCCAAAAGGAGCTATGATGCAAGCTGTTTTCCATGTCAAGTCAGAAGAATTGAATCTGGATTTCATCAATATGATTAAAAACCATTTTGCGTATGCAAAACTGGATATCGTTGTCCATCCGCAGGACGAAACCGATTATTTAAACAGTTCACAACGCAATCGCGAACGTCTCGAGGCGGCCATTCAGGAGGCCAGAGAGGGCGGGGGCGTCACCGTCACACCCGAGGAGATCGGTACGTCAAAACCTCAAAAGCTATTGGTCAAAAAGGATCACGGACGAACATCGTCTCGTGTACACATATGAAGAAGATCATTTGGTGATCATCTCATGCAAATTTCACTACGATTCTCAGGTTACATAATATGAACAAAATCACCGAATTCCAAAAAGGGCACGAAGAGTTCCGCTCCGTCAAATTCAAACAAAACGAAGAGCGGTTCAAAAAGCTGGTCTCCGAAGGACAGAACCCCAAAGCGCTCTTCATCGGGTGCAGTGATTCGCGGGTGGTACCCACGATGATCACCGGCACCGGAGCAGGAGATCTCTTCATCACCCGCAACATCGGCAACTTTGTTCCCCCCTTCAAGCCCGACAGCGATTTTCATGCTACGGCCTCGGCGATCGAGTATGCCGTCAGTGAGCTGGGGGTGAGCGACATTATCGTCAGCGGCCACTCCGACTGCGGTGCCATTAAAGCCCTCTACAAAGACCACACCGTTTCCGAGGAAAATATCCACACCGTCAAATGGCTTGAACTCGGTGCCGAAGCCAAACGGGTCGCCCTCGAGGTGCTTCCCCACGCCCCCAAAAAAGAGCTCCTCGAATATACGGAAAAACTCTCCGTGGTTTTTCAGCTCGAAAATCTCCTCACCTATCCCGCCGTCAAACGTGGAGTGGAGGAGGGGCGGATTTTTCTCCATGGATGGCACTACTCGATTGCCGATGGTACGATTGAGTATTACGACGATGAAAACGCTCAGTTCCGCCCGCTTGGAGACAAGGAATGA
>JALVQH010000093.1:0-2665 GCA_027031505.1 Campylobacteraceae bacterium
GCAGTACATGATGGCAATGTCCATTTCGATGTCGTCGGCGGCTCCTTGAAAGAACTGAGCTTCACTGAGGGGCTCCCGGGTGTTCAGATCTTCAACAAACTGTTTGAGGCCTCCTTCGAAATGGAATGTCTCTTTGGTGTCATCCCGCTCATCGCGAAATTCAATGGTGACCCGGGGATTGAGGTAGGCCAGTTCCCGGAAGCGCTTTGCGAGAATCTCTTTCTGGAAAGTGACGCTCTCGGTAAAGATCTTCGGATCGGGCCAGAATTCGATGCGAGTGCCTTTTTTGCGGCTTTTTCCGGTTATTTCCAAAGGAACGGTGGGAATTCCCCGCTCAAAGGATTGTTCATGAATTTTCCCTTCGCGCATGACCGTAAGATTGAGGCGGGAGGAGAGAGCATTGACGACAGAAACTCCGACTCCGTGAAGCCCTCCGGAAACTTTGTAGGTGTCTTTGTCAAATTTTCCTCCGGCGTGCAACACGGTCAGGACGACGGTCGCTGCTGAAATTTTTTCGGTGGGATGTTCGGCTACAGGGATACCGCGACCGTTGTCTTCAATGATCGCCGAACCGGCCTCGGTAAGGGTGACTTTGATAGTATCGCAGTATCCGGCCATTGCTTCATCAATGGAGTTGTCGATTACTTCGTAGACGAGATGATGCAACCCTTTTGTGGAAGTGTCACCGATATACATTCCCGGTCGTTTCCGTACTGCTTCAAGCCCTTTGAGAACCTTGATGTTGCCAGCGCCGTATTCTGCCATATGCATGCTCCGTGTTTCTGTTATTTTGGTAGATATTTTAGCAAAAAGTGGCTTTTTGGAGGCTAAGTGGGGAAGAGTGGAGAGTTGAGAATGGAGAGTGGAGAGTTTTGGAGACGCGATTTTCATCGTGTTTGGTGGGGCTAAAGCCCCAGCCCCCTATAATCTTCCCCCCTGCTGCAACTTCCGGTTGGGGGTGATGGTGACGGCGTGGGGATCTTCAAACAATCCGACACGGTACGCATCGATCCCGTAGCGGCCGATCATGGCGGCATTGTCGGCGCAGTATTCCAGCGGAGCGACGTGGAGGGTTTTGCCAAATTCCCGGCACAGACCGTCGATCGCTTCGCGGAGGTAGAGATTGGCGCTGGCGCCGCCGACGAGGGCAACATCGGAGATGGTCTCGGTGGTAAAGAGTTTGCGGGTTTTTTGCAGCAGGTGGCCTCGGACGGCCTTTTGGAATGAGGCAGCCAGATCGCATTGGTCTTGATGGCTCATCGCCTCGGCTCCTCCAAGCTTTTCGATCGTGAGACGCACGGCGTTTTTGAGCCCGGAGAGGGAAAAGGCAATCAGCGGAGAATTGCGCAGGGGAATGGGGAGATCGAAACGGTTTTCGTTCCCTTCGCGAGCCAGTTTCTCGATGATCGGCCCGCCGGGGTAGCCCAGCCCCATCATTTTGGCGGTCTTGTCGAAGCTCTCCCCTACGCTGTCGTCCATGCTGGTTGCCAGGATCTCCATATCCTCAATCCCCAGAACCCGCAACACCATCGTATGCCCTCCGGAGATGAGGATGACCAGCAGCGGCAGACGGGCGGGTTTGTCGATGAAGAGGGAGTAGATATGCCCTTTAAGGTGGTGTACCGGGATGAGGGGGAGACGGTTCATCACCGCAATCGTCTTGGCCATCATGAGCCCTTCGTTGAGGGTGACCGCCAGACCGGGCTGAGTGGTGATGGCCACGGCTTTGAGCTGACCCAGCCACGGCCTGGCTCCCTCAAGGAGGCGGGGGAGTGCCGTGGCATGAAGGCGGCTGGCCAGTTCTGGGACAACCCCACCGTAGTGAGAATGTTCGGCCTCCTGGGAGATTTTGGTGTGATGCAGGAGTTTGTGGTCGGCGATGCGGGTGATGGCCAGGGCACTGTCGTCGCAACTCGATTCGATGGAGAGGATCATCGAGGCTCTCCTCGATGATCCAGTGAATAGTGAATAGTGAATAGTGAATAGTTTTGGTTTGCATTGCTACGCAATACCTTAATTAGAAGATAATGGCGCTGCCTGTGATGTATATTTTGTGTAGGTCTGGGTGCCCTCACCCCGACTGGAGTGTATGAGTTGATGATCGGTGGCAAATGCTTTAATGAAAAAAATGAGGGTTGGCGTGCTGTTGTGCACCCTGCGTAGTATGCATCCGAAAACTCCTCACTCCTCACTCCTCACTCCTCACTGACGCTCTACGTAGCGTCTTACCTCTCCGTCAATCGCCATAATCTCCTCGATCGAAGCGGGGTGAACATCCTCAAATCTGCGGTATGCATCCAGTACCATCTCGCTCATCCCGAAGAAGGTGCATTCGCCCCGCTCGAAGGCCTGGATGGCGACTTCGTTGGCGGCGTTGAGGACGGCGCCACGGTGGGGGTGGGTGAGGATGTCCTCTTTGAGGCTCCAGATGGGGTAGCGTGTCGCTTCGATGGGGCGAAACTCCAGCGCTCCGATGCCGAGCAGATCGGCGGGAGGGAGGATGGGATCATTCACCTCACCGAGGAGGGCAAAGGCAATCGGCAGCTTCATGTCCACACCGGCGAAATGAGCGGTGGTGGAGCCGTCAACAAATTCGATGAGAGCATGGATAATCGACTTTTTCTCGATCACGGCATCGACGTCAGTCGTGCCGAAGAGCCATTTG
>JALVQH010000093.1:2675-6154 GCA_027031505.1 Campylobacteraceae bacterium
GATTTTATTGGTCATGGTGGCCGAGTCGATGGTGATTTTGTTTCCCATCGACCAGTTGGGGTGCTTGAGGGCATCGGCGAAGGTGGCGTCTTTTATGTCACCGATCTTCCAGTCGCGGAATGCACCCCCGCTGGCGGTGATAACCAGACGGGAGACGGGGCGGTCGTTCATCAGGTACCACAGGCCGAAATGCTCACTGTCGATCGGGGTGATACGGGAGGTATCGATGAATGCGCCGGCGACGACGAGGGATTCCTTGTTGGCCAGGGCGACGTGGCGACCCAGCTCGATCGCTTTGAGGGTGGGACGCATCCCGGCGTAGCCGACGAGTGCGTTGACCACTGTGGGGCTGGAAGAGCGTTCTATGAGCTCGAGGATCCCCTCTTCGCCGACGTAGACGGTATCGTGCTGCACCCGGTGACGATCCCGCTCATGGGCGATGGCGACGTATCGGGGATGGTGGGCGGTGATTTGTTCATTGAGGAGGTCGATGTTGGAGCCGGCGACGAGGGCTTCGACGGAGAGGTTATACCGTTCGGCGATGAGGAGGGTGTTGACCCCGATTGATCCGGTCGATCCGAGGAGGACGATGGAGGAGGGATTCATATCAGTGTCCTGCTATATGGAGCAGAATATACAGAGTCGGTGCGGCAAACAGGTATCCGTCGATCCGGTCGAGCACGCCGCCGTGTCCAGGGAGGAGGGTTCCGCTGTCCTTGACACCTGCTTCGCGCTTGAGGTAGCTTTCGAAGAGATCACCGAAGACAGAAAATGCGGCGGCAACAAGGGACGCGATCAGGGCATCCGGGAAACCGATATCCATGGCTGCCGTTGCCAGTAACGTACCGCCAGCCGTCCCGGCTATTACGCCGCCGATGACCCCCTCGAGGGTCTTCCTGGGCGAGGTGGGCGAGAAGGAAGTCTTGCCGATGGCGCGGCCGGTATAATAGGCGCCGGCATCGGTCAGTGCCACAATTATCAGAAGCCAGGCGAGTGAGACCATGCCGTGCTCACGATACAATGCCCAGAAAAAGAGGATCCCCAACGTGGGGTAGAGCAGCGGGAGAAAAGCGTGCCGCTCGACTGTCCGGCGGTATGCAAGAACCCCGGCCCATATCAGCAGCGCGATCGCGACGAGTTCCACAGGATGGGGATACAAACCTGCAGCGATCCAGAGCGCCCCTCCATAGAGATACGGTGTCACCTTCACGATCCTGAACAGCGGCAGCGCCTCATACAGAGCCGCTCCGTACACCATGCCAAAAAAAAGCCAGGTGACGAAGGGGAGATCCAGCAGCGCCACTGCAGCGGCCACTGCAAGGAGTATCCCGGCAGTTTTCCAGCGGGTTACATTTTCGGAGTTTGGGTTCATGAGATATCCTGTGGAATGGTTTGGGGAATTATAACATATTACCATGTCAGTTGGTTTTTGCTAAAATCACATCAATTTTTCTCCCAAAGGCAAACCTGCATGATTTTCTCTTCTCCCCTTCAGAGTAATTCCATAAAAATTTTGCTGCTTGGCTCCGGTGAGCTTGGCAAAGAAGTAGCCATCGAAGCGCAGCGTCTCGGAATCGAAGTGGTCGCTGTAGACAAATATGAACATGCACCGGCACATTTGGTGGCCAATCGCAGTTATGTTATCGATATGCAAAACGAAGCCGCCGTTCTCGATGTGATCGAGCGGGAGCGCCCCGCCTATATCCTTCCTGAAGTTGAAGCGATCTCTATTTCAGCACTTTTTGAAGCTGAAAAACGGGGTTTTCGCGTCATTCCCAACGCCGAAGCGGTTAACAAAACCATGAACCGTAAAAATATCCGCATTTTTGCGGCAGAAACATTGGGATTAAAAACTTCAAGGTATGCATTTGTTACCACATTGGATGGACTCAAAACGGCAGCAGAACGCATTGGGTTCCCATGTGTTATCAAGCCGGTTATGAGCTCCTCAGGTCATGGCCAGAGTATTGTCTACACACCGGAAGAGATTGCGGCTTCCTGGGAAGTGGCTAAAGAAGCCCGAGGAGATGCCAGTGAGCTTATTGTCGAGGAATATATCCCCTTTGACTATGAGATAACTCTGCTGACAGTGCGCAACGAAACCGGCACGGTCTTTTGTGATCCCATTGGGCACCATCAAAAAGACGGGGATTTTGTTCTCTCCTGGCAACCGATGGCTATGACGCCCGCGACATTGACCAAAGCCCAGTCAATCGCCAGAACAGTTACGGACGGACTTGGAGGTCGGGGGATATTCGGGGTCGAGTTTTTTATTAAAGGGGACGAAGTGTATTTCTCTGAGCTCAGTCCGCGTCCGCACGACACCGGGATGGTGACTCTCATTACCCAGAGTCAAAGTGAGTTTGCCCTTCATGTACGTGCCATACTGGGGTTGCCGCTTGATTTTGTTGTTTGCGGCAGTGGCGCCTGCGGTGCCTACAAAGCACAAAATACAAGCACCGCCCCTGTCATGGATCTCCCGGATGATGCGTTCACCGCTACCAGTTTTGTCCGTATTTTCGGCAAACCCGAATCTCACACAGGTCGCCGTATGGCGGTAAGTCTTGTGCTTGACGAAGATGTGGAACGTGCAAAAAAACGGGCAACAAGGATTGTTGAACGTATTCGTGATTATTGATTGCCGTATCAACGAAACTTCTGTTTGCGGTTCGGTTACACCATTGAGTTGAATTGTTCGCCTGCGACTGTTCCGGGAGTCGAATCAGGTACCCGTCAGCTCTTTTATTACTCCGTTTTCAATGATGATAATCCCGTCACTATCAGCTACAAAGTAGTGCTTGGGTGTTATAAGGATATTGTCAATAAGAAGAGGAATATCCTGATTGCCGGGGTGGTTCTCGAAGCTTTTGCGCGGACAGGTACCCAGTGCCCAGAGCCCCACGGGTATAGTCCGGGTAATATGGGTATCGCGGATGTAACCGTGAATCAACAACCCGGCCCAGTTATTCTGATGCGCAAGCTTCATAAGGTTTTCGCCTGCCACTGCGTAGTACTCGGCCGCAACATCCACGACAACGATACGGCGATTGCCCGGTTCTTTGAGGAGGGCAATGAGGGGTGTATTGTCCCGTGCGAGTCTGAGGGTGACAATCGGACCATGGAGATGCTCTATTCCACCATAAGATCGGTAGTGTGGCGCGAGAATTTTGACACGATCCTGATAAGCATCGCATACATCGGCTGTATAGAATTGCATGAAGGCTCCTTTCTGTTTTGCGTGCTAATGTTTGCAGTATTGTAGCACACCATCATGTAGCATACCATGGATATTTCATTTATTCCTTTTGCATGGCTGTTATTGTGTCGTGTCCAATGTTGTGTAAAAACGCACCTCTGCATCCATTTTGTCCCGCACCATTCCTGCTCACACTAAAACGTTATCATAAAAAGAATACAATATCACCCAACAAACCACAAAAGAAGCTGCATGAAAGTCGTCACCGGAGTGGTAGGCAACG
>JALVQH010000094.1 GCA_027031505.1 Campylobacteraceae bacterium
AATCGAAGATGAAAATTATGCGTGTATCTTTTTTGATACCGGGGATAAGCGGTGCGCAATCTATCCGGTGCGGCCAATGCAATGCCGTACCTTTCCCTTTTGGGATGTATTTAAACATGATGAAGATGAGGTGAAAAAAGCGTGTCCCGGAATTGTCTGAAAAAACTTCTGCTTCTGCTTGGATTCTGCAGTGCATTGGATGCAGCAGTACCGTTGACCAGAGAGGCAGTGCCTCTGCCGTCGGCGACAAACGAAGATGCCTTGATAGTGCAAGCGCTTCTCAGTGAAGAAGAGGGCAACTATACCTTCAGCAGAAGAGTATATGAGAAACTATATACCTTGACCGGAAACAAAGAGTATTTGATCCGTGAAGCTCAGGATGCTTTGACGGAAAAGAAGAATCAGATACAATCCATTGCCAATTTGACCCGCTGGGTAACACAGCACCCGACAGATCATGACAAACAACTCTATTTGATGCTTGCAGCGCTGTACATTCAGACTCATGCACTGGCCGAAGCAGACGAAATTGTAGACGCGTATTTGACCGGAGGGGAGACAGATTCCGAAGATTTGCAGGAGTTTGGTGCATTGAAGATTCAGCTGGGAAAATTCGGTGATGCCCTTGATCTGCTGGAGAAGGCTTATACAAAGTCACCGGATGAACAGACAGCTTTGCAGATCGCTGCACTCTATCTTCTGAAACTTCAGCAACCCGAAAGAGCCATACAATTTCTCGAAAAGCATCTCAAACAAGATCAACATGTTTCGATTGGCTTTTATTTCAAATTAATTGAGCTGTATGCCAAAGAGAACCGCCTCGATAGAGTTCTTGCTCTCTATAAGGAACTTTATCTTCGTGATCCTCAAAACTATTTTCTCCAGAAAATCATTGAGATCTCTATTTACCAGAAAGACATGAAGGGCTTGATCCAGTTTCTGGAAAAAACCAGAGGAAATGAGGCATTGCTTTATAATGTATATAAGGACAGCGGTTTTTTTGACAAAGCTTCCAGTCTTGCTCGAAAAATATATACCGAAACCGCCAAACCAAAATGGCTGGCCGAACAGGCGGTGCTCCTCTATGAGCAAGCCGAAGAGGCGCATGCAGTGACACCGGCGATCCTCAAGCGCATGAGCAAAATGTTTGATGAGGCATTTGCCAAAGGAGCCCAAAAGGCTATCTATCTTAACTACTATGGATACACACTGATCGATCACGATCTGGATATTGACAAAGGGATCGGTATGGTGCGTCGGGCTCTTGGAAAAGAACCAGACAATATCTATTATCTTGATTCTCTGGCATGGGGATTGTATAAGAAAGGGGAATGCCGCAATGCGTACAAACTGATGCGCCGTATCGTTCAAAAAGAGGGGCTGAAAGAACAGGAAATTCAGGATCATTACAAAGCAATCAAAGCTTGCCTCAAGCATAACAAGGAGCATTGACTTGGCCGACATACTCGATGAAATCATCCAAAAAACCAAAGCCGACCTCGAAAAGCGGAAGGCAGACTACCCCATGGAGTGGCTGGGGCGATCCCTCTCGTTCAACCCCTTCGTTCCCAAAGATGTTCATAGTGTTCTCAAAGCGACCGAAGAGAACCCCTGGCGCATCATCGCCGAAGTGAAAAAGGCAAGCCCCTCCAAAGGGATCATCCGGGAGGATTTCGATCCGATCGCCATCGCATCGGCGTACGAGCAGGGGGGTGCCGATGCCCTCTCGATCCTCACCGAGCCCCACTGGTTCAAAGGGGACAAGGAGTACCTCGGGATGGTACGCCGCTATGTGGGTCTTCCACTTCTGCGTAAAGACTTCATCGTCGACAAGTATCAAATCCTCGAGGCGCTTGCGTTCGGAGCCGACTTTGTCCTCCTGATCGCCAAAGCCCTTGGACGCAGGGAACTCAAGGAGCTGGTTGATTACGCCTTCCATCTGG
>JALVQH010000095.1 GCA_027031505.1 Campylobacteraceae bacterium
GAGGTGCTCGAGGGTATGCATCCCCTTGACCGGCATCTTCTCATGGTTGGGACGGCAGAAGCGGAGATCAAAGACGGTGATGATATCTCCACTCGGACTCTGCATCGTCTTGGCTTTGCGGACAGCCGGAGCGGGCATTCGGGTATGGTCAACGGTAAAAGAATCAAGAAGTGGCA
The DNA here is from genome assembly GCA_027031505.1 of Campylobacteraceae bacterium. Taxonomy (GTDB): domain Bacteria; phylum Campylobacterota; class Campylobacteria; order Campylobacterales; family Sulfurovaceae; genus S017-3. The sequence goes on from JALVQH010000095.1 coordinate 177, forward strand.
TGGTGGTTCCCTGGTAATAGTTTTTGAAAGTATACCCTACTCTCAGTCAAAGTGCTGCCACTTTCCACCAATAACCCATACACGAATACACCAATACACGGTGCGCAACACTGCGCACCTCTACAAATAATGCTTACCCAGCGTCACAATCCCATCGACGATGAACTGAACCGCAATCGCTCCGGTGATGAGTCCCATGAGTTTGGTGATAACATTTTCGGCTGTCCTGCCAAGAATTTTGCGAATGTGGATGGCATGGCGCAGAGCGAAATAGATCGCCAGAGCATTGACGAGAAAAGCAGCGATCGTCACACCGGTGCCGCTCAGACTTTTCGCCTGCTGACGGAGGATGATCACCGTAGTAAACAACCCCGCCCCGAAAATGATCGGAATCCCGAGTGGAATCACACCGATTTTTGCCTGATTGTCCGTTGAGAGGATCCGGCTGTTGCCGCTGCCGAGCATCTCAAGCGCCATCATCAGCAAAACAATCCCTCCGATCACTTTGAGCGAATGCTGATCGACCCCAAAAGCCCGCAGGATCACATCACCGGCAAGCAATACGACAAAAAAAGCGATCGTGATCGTCCACGTCGCCTGTCGGGCGATCGTAAGCGCTTCGCTGCGGGTTGCCTGATGGGAGAGCATCCCGAGCATTATTGCACTCACCCCGACCGGATCCATGATCGCCATGAAGGTAACGGCCTGTTTGAGAAAAGCTTCGAGGAGGGTTTGCATGGGTGATCCTTATGAAAAACGATGGTACATCGTGTATAATGCTACCATAATTTCAATCATTGGGAGCCATCATGAATGCAGTCATTTTCGAAGAGCGTACCTTCACCCCGAGTAAAGTTGTCTGCATCGGACGTAATTATGTCGAGCACATCGAAGAGTTGGACAACGAAGTTCCCGAAAACATGGTGATCTTTAACAAACCCAACTCCGCCATCACTTCTGCATTGATGTATTTCGGGGAGCACTGCCGATATGAAGGGGAGATCTGCCTGCTCATCGAAAAGGGCACGGTCGCCGGCGTGGGTTTCGGACTTGACCTGACCCATGCCGATCTGCAAAACCACCTCAAAGCCAAAGGGCTCCCCTGGGAGCGTGCCAAGAGCTTCGACGGCTCAGCTGTGCTGAGTGCGTTTGTTCCCATTGGCGGCGATCTCTCCCGGATCGCCTTTGAGATGCGGATCAACGGGGAGCGTGTTCAACACGCCTCGTACGACCTGATGATGTACAAGCCGGGCGAAATGATCGCCGAGATCGAGCGCTTCATGACCCTTGAGGATGGAGATATCATCATGACCGGCACCCCCAGAGGGGTCGGCTATTATGCCCCGGGTGACCGGTTTGAAGCGGTGGTGACGTGTGGAGAAGAGGTGCTGCTCGAGGCGGCGTGGGATGTTTTGTAAATGCGTGTTGCGTGTTAAGCGTTAAGCGTTACGTTTTCAGGGGCTGGGACTTCAGTCCCACAACACATCGTATACATCATACAAACGGTGAAAGAGCGGACATTTTATAGGAGCAGGGGCTTTAGCCCCGTTAAGATGGTACCACATAATGAAGCGTTATCGTACGGGACTGAAGTCCCTGCTCCAATATTACTAAGTTCTTTCACAACCTCATATCTTTGACACGCTAACGCGTTAGTTGGACTGAAGTCCAAGCCCCTTTTAGATTCACGGTTGTGAAATTGTACACCTTCCGACAGAGTTACACTGCGGAGACCTTTTGATAAATCACGTTACGATTTTGT
>JALVQH010000096.1 GCA_027031505.1 Campylobacteraceae bacterium
CCTGATATTTGGTGCAGCAAGAAAAAAAAGGGGGGATCATGGACATTACACACAAGATTAACTATCTCATTCAGGAAAAAGGGATGACCAAACGGGAGTTTGCCAATAAACTTGCGGCATGCGAACCCCGCCTCAAACGTACCGGGGCGGTACCGAGTGAGCAGACCATTTATGGTTATCTTAACGGCAAGCGGGAAATCAAGGTCGAACTCATCCCCTGCATGGCCAGTGTGCTTGGTGTCAAAGAGCAGGAATTCTTCAGCGACGAAATCGAATTTATGGCAGAGTATGATATTCGCTATTCTTCTGAAGTCCGCGAAATTATCGACCTCCTTTACTACGCACCCAAATCCCACCGGGCTGAGATAAGAAAACTCCTCAAAAAATTCAAGGAGACGACAGAGGATGGGGTGAGACACCTGAGACGTTTGACGGTATGAGGATCTGCAGCGATTATTTCCATACCGGCGAATAGACTGGAGAAAAACATTTATGTTGCTGTCAACCTCTCCCGTTACAATATCTCTCACACCAGCACCCGCGCCGCCACCGCCACGGCCGCACTCTCACTCCGCAGGATCATTGGCGTATCCATTCCCACGATCTGTCCGGGGGTGAAGCGGGCAACTTCTGCATCGGTGAACCCTCCTTCGGGGCCAAGTATGATCGTGGTATCTTCCCGGGTACAGGGGAGGGTCTGATCCCGGGAAAAGTGGAGGAGTTTTGCCTCAGGATGTGCAGCAAGAAAAGATTCCATGCTCTCGATCTCTTCGAGGATCATGGGACGGGTGCGACCGCATTGCCGGGAGGAGTTTTGGAGGATCTTTTTCATCCTCTCAAAATCGAGACGGAAATTTTGCTGGCTGCGCTCACAGGGAAAGAATGTCAATTGTGCTACGCCCATTTCATTGAGCATGGGCAGGACTTTTTCGATGCTTTTTGGATCGATCCGGCACCAGCCGATGTGGAGAGCGTGTGCCGCGTGGATCGGGAGAGTTGTTTGATTGGCCAGGGTTAATTGCGCGGTTTTTTTGTCAAGAGTATCGATAGTGTACGTGTAGAGAATGTCATCACCTGAGCGCAGATGTACCTGCTCACCGGTACGGTGACGACGGACTTTAAACAGGTAGCGGTGAGCATCGCCCTCGAGCTGGAGATGTTCGGCTCCGGCATCGGGATGAAGGAGATATTGCACACGATCCTCTCTATATCATCAGAGCATACACCGTCACGGCAAGGGTTATGAGCCATTCAGCCCCTACCATGCGTGTGTTGGTCGTAATTCCGTCTTCTCCCGATCGCCAGGAGGTTTTGAGTTTAAAAGGGCGTACTGATTCTATCCCCGGCAATACAACCGCGCCCGCCATCATCGTTATGACGTCCGGAGGCATTTCCCGCAGCTTGAATATCCAGACAATCAGTCCGCCAAAAACCGTCATCGTCCACAATGCCCAGAAGGCAAAATATCCGATCCGTGTCCAGAAAATCATTTTGGGCATCCGGGTGCGCAAAACATAGGGTACCACCATGTTGAACGTCAATACAATCAGCAATCCATATACAGCCCAGCGGTGGTAAGCAATGATCTCATCGAGCATCAGAAGCGCTTCTTGAGGTCTCCGTGATAGACGATGTCGCGGGCATCGATCGTGTCGTCGTTGAGCATGGCGGGTACCGGATCGGCCTCTTCGAGAGCACGCACCTCCTCATCGAGCATATCCTCCTGATAGGTCTGCATCATATCGGCGGCGATAACGTGGGGCATCTCCTGGATGGCGGTGAGTTTTTTGATCTCCTCTTCGACATCTTCCCCTTCGATAGTGATGATGATCTTGCCCTTCTCTTTGTCGCCGAAGTGGTAGTCGCACAAACCGCTCTGTTCGAGACGTTCCCGAACCTCGTCGTAATACTCGCTGCGGCATTGCACCACGATACTCGAAATATTCATTGATACTCCTTGGTTTTGGTATAAAGGTTCATCGCTCTGGAAACGGAAGTTCCGTCCTGCACAACGCGGGACTGAAGTCCCTGCTCCATCATTGCGGTACGAGACGGAAGTCCCGGCTTCGAAATAGAAAAAAGCACCGGGTTCATTCCCCCCGCAAACCTATGGCAACTTCCACACCAGAACCGTATCGTCGTCGCTGCCGCTGACGAGGCGCTTTTCGTCGATGAAAACGATGGCATTGAGGGTACTTTTCTGCCCTTTGAGAATGGCAAGTTCTGCACGGGTTTGCAGATCAAACACCGTTATGTTGTTGTTTTCGTCCATTGCAAAGGCTACACGGCGTGCGCTGGGGCTCAGTCCGGTCGCATAGATCAAGAACGATGCCTGCAAAAAACCCCCCCGGCCGGTTGAGACATGATAATACGCTGCTCGTCGATCCTGTCCGGCGGCAGAGACGATGCCGTTTTTGAAATCGACCCGATAAACATTGTCTTTGTTGAGGCCTTTGAGCTTGCGCACTATTTTGCCGGTGCGGGTATCGATGACCGAGATTTCACCGCTTTCACAGCTGAACGCTGCCTGCGTCCGGTTGGTGTTGAGGGCAAAATCGGAAAATTTTGATTCGGTCAGCTGGACACGGTAGACCTCTTTTTTCGTCGTCAAATCCATCAGAGACGCTTCGTTGCTCAGGTAGCCGAGGAGGAGATGGTTTTTGTCGATGAAGCGGACTTTGACGAGGGTTTTTTTGTCCGAAGCCGATAGAACCTTTTTGGTAACATTGTTCTCATGGATCCACAGATCGGAGTATCCTTTGTCGCCGCTGTCGCTCAGCAGGAGGTATCGGCCATCCATGTAGTCGATGCTTGCTGCCGCTGCAAAGATGGGATCTCCCATGAAGTCCTTGATCTTCGGAAGAGAAATCTCCTTGATCATTTTGTGGCTTGCCATGTCGTACACCTGGAGTTTGCCGTGGGTGGTTCCGATGTAGATCCTGGAAGCGCGGACGACGATGTCCTTGGCCTGGCCGTCTATCTGTACCGATTCAACAGGGGCAACTGTGGGTGCCGTGTGCCCGATCCCGACCCCGACGATCAACAGGGTTAACCAGTATTTTATCATCACATCTATCCCAGCGCCGCTTCGGCTTCATCAAGAATCGCCAGTGCGATTTGCGTCTCATCAAGAGCACTCACAACGCCCCACAGATCCCCTTCGGAATCAAAACACTCACTGAAGCCCTCCCGGGCGGCTATCTTTTCGGGGAGGCTTGACAGGAGATCATTGCCAACTGCCTGCACTACCGGATCGGCGATATAAACCATATGGGAATATACCGAAGGATCATACAGCTCATCCGTCAATTCATCATCATAGATGTCATCATCGTTTTCATCCACGACAACAAGATGACGCAACAACACATCTTTATTTTCAAATCGTTCAAAGAGTTTGGGGTAACGCTTCTGAAGCTCTTCAGACGTCATAGAGAATCCTTGGGTTTGAAATATGGGAAGATTATGGCACAAAACGGTAAATGAATCATTGCCCGTCCTCTTCTGCGGTCGCTTCCGTGTCCGACTCCGGCCACGGAAGCGGCTGATAGTCGATCGCCTGCGTCGGGCAGCGCCCGAGGCAGAAGCCGCAGCCGTTGCACCGCTCTTCATCAATGACAGGATTGAACATGCCGTTAAACAGAATCGCATCTTCCATGCAGGGCTCTTTGCAGGAGAAGCAAATCACATGGTGGTGAGCAATGCACGCTTCGGTGTCGATCCGGAACATCGCATTGATCCACTCACGCCCCCCGCTGCGCTCGAGACTTAACACATCAGCTTCGCACGCCTCGGCACACGCTTCGCACCATGTGCAGCCGTTCTGGGAAAAATCGAGTGTCGGAATACCCGCATCGTCCAGGACAATAATCTGCTCTTCACAGGAAGTGACGCATGCTTTGGAAGTGCATGCCGCACACTCACTCTGAAAAAGAGATTCATCCAACCCATACGGAGGGCGAAGCACCAACGGGGATGCCTCGGTCTCCGGCGCCGCCCCGAGGGGCTGGGCAAGCGAGCGAAAAAAATCGCGCCGCGATGCCACTTATTCAACCCCTTCGTTCATCACGTCGATGAGGTTTGACTTGGCTTTAAGTGCACCGTCTTTGCCAAAGTCCGGCTGGAAGGTGTTGCCCACAACGGCATCGATATTGGCCTGCGGTGCATGGCACTGCGAACAGTTGAAACGCCCCTGATAGAGGGTTTTCAACTTTTTAGACGCCAATTTGATATCACTGGTATTGCCGATGTCTCCATCAGGAGCAACCACTTTGCCTTCTTTGACCACTTTACCATCTTTCATGGTTGTTGCAGGTCGATAGTTAGTGAAGTGTGAGGCAGGGATCGGGGTTGCTTTGACACTGGCTGCCACGTCAGGCATATGGCATCCCAGACAAGCGTTGTTGGCTTTGGTGATCGGCAGCATACCATCCACATTGTGAGGAATCATTGGGGGCGCATTGACAAAGGCCCGCTCATAGCGAACGCCGGATCCGGGCGCGGGAGCGTCAAATTTGGCCTGCACCCCTACCGTGTCATCCGCTTCTTTATAGAGATCGGTTTTGCGCAATCCCAGTTCCTCCTCGGTCACCACTTTTTTGGCTCCAAGATCCTCTTTGGCTACCCGCTCGGCATTTTGAACCGAAGCATCAATATTGACCACTTTCTCTCCGGCAGCGGCAGTGAGTGTGATCAACCCCAATGCTGCCATCGCCATCAAACTGTGTTTTAGCATTTCTACTCCTTGTTTATTTTTTGTTTCCAAGTGCCAGGATATCAAACCCCAGCGCGTCGTCATCGCATACGTCGATGCAGCGTCCGCAATTGGTGCACTCCGGCTGTACGACCCGCTCACTGCGCTTGCCGATCATGTTGAGCACCTGCACCTCAGGACAGACATCCTTGCATTTCATGCAGAGGGTGCAGTTGTCGCTGTTGTGTTTGACGCTCAGCAGGGCATATTTGCCGAGCAGGGAGTGGACACCACCGAGCGGACACAGATGTCCGCACCAACCGTTTTTTAATACAAACAGATCGAGAAGGAAGATCGCGACGAGCAATCCCGCACCCGCACCGAAACCGAAGATGACTCCCCGGTTGAAGATGGTAATGGGCGAGACGATCTCAAAGGCGGCAAAGCCGCTCACGGCTGAAACCACCAATGCAATCGCAAGCATATAATAGCGTGCGTTGCGCGTCACCCATACTTTGCGCTCGATTTTATCAATGAGCAGTTTGCGCCGTACCCAGGCGGCTGCGTCGGTGATCATGTTGACCGGACACACCCAGCTGCAGAATGCCCGACCGCCGATGATGCCGTAAAAGAGGGCGATGATGACCGCCCCTACAATGACATCCAGCCCGAGAGAGGCTCCGGCAGCGAGCATCTGCAGCACGGCAAATGGATCGCTCAGAGGGATCGTATCCAGCACACGAGAACTTGACAGTGTGCCTGAAAGGATGTTCCAGCCATAGGCATGCGCACCGAAATAGAGAATCAGCAGACCAATCTGTGTCATCCGACGAAGGATGAGGTATTTCATGTTACTCATAGCTTACCCCTTCGTTGAGGTAATCGGCCGCTTTTTTCTCACTCCGCTTATCGTGCGTGATAATCTCCTCTGCTTTGCGTTCACTGACCCGCTGTTGGTCTTTTTTGTCCCATCCTTTGACGTAGTGGGCACCGGGTTTCCCCAGAGCCACTTCACGCGGCAGGACAAAGATCGCCGCTTTTTCAGTCGGGCAGGCTTTTTCGCACAGGCCGCATCCGGTACAGACATCCATATCGACCACCGGCTCGAGGAAGGCGTGTTTGCCTGTCCGGGGGTTGCGGTTGTACTGCAGCTTGATCGCTTCATCCATCAGAGGACAGGCGCGATAGCACAGGTCGCACTGGAGCCCCCAGAAGGCGATGCAGGAGTTGGTGTCGACGACCGCCAGCCCCATATCCATTTTTCGGAAATCCAGCTCACCCTCGTCGTTGGTTACCGACGCTTCATCCAGCGCACCCGTCGGGCACACCGGCACGCACGGGATATCGTCGCACATGTAGCACGGGACATCGCGGGCGACGAAATAGGGGGTACCTGTCGTTACACCTTCCGTATCGGCTTTGGCCACTTTGAGTGTCTC
>JALVQH010000097.1 GCA_027031505.1 Campylobacteraceae bacterium
AGAATGACCGGCTGGAGGGGGAGGGGGCGGTGGGGCTGCGTCAGGAGCATTTCGACGGCGGTGAGCATTTCGGGGTGCGTGTCGTCGGGGTCGATGAGGGTGAGGCGGGCACTCTTGTGCGAAAAACCGATGATGAGTCTGGGGCGGATGAGATCAAGATCGGGGGTCTGGAGGGTATCTTTGAGCCCGTCCATACTGGTGTGCAGAGTGGGCTCGAAGACCTTGACCATGTCGTAACCGATGAACCCGATAAACCCGTCGACAAAGCCAAACCCCGCCTCCCGTGCCATCGCATGGTACAGTGCAGGATCGATCGTGCGGTAGTAGCGTTGGAGGAAAGTGAAGGGGTCGTCCTCAATCGCCGATTCGTCTCCCTCGGCATCGCGGTAGCGACTGATGCCGTTGTGGTAGCTGAGGCGCTCTTTGGCTCCGATGGCAATGAAGCTGAAGTTGCCGTCTTCGGTAGTGACTACACTCTCGAAGAGCATTGTGATCTCGTCAGGAAAAAGCGCTTTGATCTCCCCGTAAAGGGCGACAGGGGTGAGCTGATCGAACAGATGGGAGCGGATCATGAATTAGAATTTGACAATAATCCCATCAATACCGAGCTTGGTTTTGATCTCAGGCAGAGCGGCTCTGGCTTCATCACGACTGTCGTAGGGCCCGACACGAACACGACGCAAATCGTCGGTCTTTTTGGTGATAAAAGTAAAACCATTGTCTTTAAGTTTTTTCAAGAATTTCGGATTGGGATTATGCCTGAAGGCTCCGACCTGGATATAATAAATGGTTTTATCTGCATTTTTGATGAGAACCGTTCCTGCCTTTTTTTTGGAAGCTGTTTCTGTTGTGACGTAAGGTTTTTGTACTTTGGGAATGTTGGGTTTCGGGGTAGTTTTAGGTTTTTGCGGTTTTGGATGATCCACCGGGGCAGGCTTGACAGTGATTAGATTTTTGACGGCGGCAGGTTTGGTCATCGGTTTTTCTTCGGGCTTGTCAGATGGATTTTGTTTGAGGTCGGGCATGGGGGTTACATCTGACTGTTTTGGCTTGGTCTCCGACGTGTTGTTTTCAAGGGGGATGAGATTGGGATCAAGCGTTCGTGTTTTTGAAGTATTTTGTGTGGCCGCATGCGATGTTTCTTCGGAGGAGTTGAAAAGGAGAGCCCAGAGAATCAGACCTGCAATCAGAACTACGATGAGTAGTGCAATGATGGTCAATATTCCCCTTGATTGGTTGGTGACAGGTTGTGGATCGCCGATAATTAAATCGTCGAGATGATGGTCGTTCATGCTATCCTCCCAGATTTCTTTGATTCTTTTACCTGATTATAGCAGAAGGAAAATTAATGTAATATTAGTTAATATATGGGAGAGGGGTAATATTGTATGATTCAGGCAGGCTTGGATCAGGGAGAATCTTCCAGCTTTTGGTCAGCTGGGTTTCGAGGCGTTTGGAGAGGGTCTGGGCGTAGGTGTGCAGATCGGCGATGCTCTGGTGGGAGCGGGGGAGGATCAGGAGACGGATGGTATCCCGCTTGCCGGGAAAGATCTGATAGTCGGTGATCCCCAGTGTCTGCATCAGATGTTTGAATACATGGACGAAACGCTCAGGAGCCTCCCCCTCGTAAAGGAAGACAATGTGCGACCCCATCCCCTGTGCTTCGAGAGGGAGTGCCAGGGTGACGTGGCGGGCGAGATGCTCGGCGACCTGTTTCACTTCGAGCGGGGCATCGATGCGCTCAAACCTGGCATAGAAGGTGCGTCCATTGTGCTCAATCTTTTCGACAATGTTGGGACGCTTGATGTAATAATGGTCGTCGGCCTCCGCGAGTGCGCGGAAGGTGTGGATGAGGGTATCCGGATCAGTAGATGGGGCGATCATAGATTACGAATCGGCGGGCGAGGGTGGTCATCTCCTCTTTGATTCTGGCGTG
>JALVQH010000098.1 GCA_027031505.1 Campylobacteraceae bacterium
TCAGGCGGATGGAGGGGAGTGCTTGCATCGCCACCTGACGGCTCAGGCGCAGGTCATGCACACGCCGCTCGAGATCGTCGCGAAAGGCCCGCATGTCTTTGAGGTTCTGCACGGCAAGCATTTCGCCGCTTTTGGCCGCCTCCTCATACTCGGGGAGAATGACGGTACTGAACTCTTCGAGTTTCTTTTCTCCGGCGTGGATATACAGCTCAAGCTTGTGAAAATAATCGAGGTTGGCATCGTAGAGTTTCTCGAGGGAGACAACATCGGTCATGAGCTTGGCTTTGTGTTTTTCAAGATCGTTGGCTATGATGTCGATTTGATCCCGCACCTCTTCGTACTGCTGGAGAAAAACCGCCAGCGGTTTGGCACGGCCGATGAGCTTCTCCCACCAGCTGAGTGTGCGGTTGGGGTCGAGCTTGTCCATGTCAAATCCGCGGATTCTGGCGACCATGTTGTTGAGGACATTGCCGGCGGCGCCGGTCTCCTGGTTTTTGACCCCTTCGAGCATCCGGTTGGAGATTTCGTCAAGCTTCTCCTGCGCCGAGGCGCCGAAATGGATCACCGAATTGCGGTCGGCAATGTCGATCTCCGCCATCGCTTTCTCGAGAGCGTCCTGCTCTTCGGGGAGGACGGCAGGGAGGTTCGTGTCCTGTTTGAGAACGGCAGCTTCCACCTGCTCTTTGACGGCCGCAGGAAGTGCCGATTCGGTCACTTCGTGCGCGGTCTGGGTTTGTATGGCTTGGGATTGGGGCATGGATTCTCCTTTGGGTTAATGATTGACCTGCGCTTTGAGTGCGTCAATGGTGACGTCAAGGTCAAAGAGATTGTTGGCTTTGAGACGGGCAAGTTCTTTGTCAAAGCGGGTTTGGACATCGTCGATGAGGTCGTGCAGACGCTGCTGCATATCGGGGTCGATGTCGTCGGCATCGACGGCGTTGTACTGCCGCGTTACATCGGCGATTCCGTCGACGAATACCACGAGAAATTTGCGGGCGACGCGGAGGTCTTTGGGATCGTGCTGGATCGTTTCGAGGATGAGGTGGGCACGTTCGATGGCGTTGTCGATTTTGTTGCGCAGAATCGGATCGGTGATCCGGGACGTGTTTGTTTCTGCCTCGGTCAGTTTGGCTTCGGCTTCATGGATCGTTTGCAGGACGAGTTCGGGATTGATGTCCCCCATGTCGGGGAGTTTGTCCCGGCGCGGGTCGAGCCCGTAGTAGAGTCCATACCCCACCGATCCGAGGATCCCGACAAACAGAGCCTGCCAGAGGGGTTTGTGTCCGACAAACCAGGCGAGATAAAACACGGCGATCCCCAGAAGGATCAGGGCGAGTGTCTTGAAGGGGATTTTGGGGGCGCGGGCAATAATGGTATCTCGGTATGCTGCCTCCTGTGCAATCCCTCTGGCCGTCGCAGCAGCAGTTGCAAGCATCAGGAGAAATCCGACCCCTGTCGCAAGAAAGTGGCCATAATGCCCCTTGAACAAGGACACAATGACAGAGACAAAAAGGGCTGCCACGGCAAGGTAAAGCACTTTGCCGGATCGCATCCAGCGGTTTTTTCGGGTTGTATAGGGGGTGAGCCGCCTGGCTCTGGACAGGTGTTGGCTCAAAACGTCGCTCCGATACTCCAGCCCAGTGCATAGATCAAAAATACCAGACCGAAGATTTTTTGATAATTCATTGTTATCCTTCGTTGTTTGTCGACTTATTTTATCGTAAAATTGTGTAAGAATGGTGTATTGGTGTATTGGTATATTAGTATATTGGTGTATTGGGGATGCAACTTTAGTCGTGTTTGGTGGGTGGTATGCGAGTGGGTAGTGGGTAGTGCGTAGTGGGTAGAGATTTGGAGTAGGGACTTTAGTCCCGTGATTGGTAATTGGTAATTGGTAATTTGTGATTCGTGATTGGCTGGGGACGCGACTTC
>JALVQH010000099.1 GCA_027031505.1 Campylobacteraceae bacterium
TAGAGTCTTCTTGAGTGTGCGGTGTTTTCTGTCTTCTTCAAAAAAGAGGATGCGCACCATCCCTACTCCCCATACCGCTATCACAAACAGTATCCATACTATCATTCCGTAAAAGAGCATATTTTTCCTTTTTATATAATTAAGCCAATACAATATCTCGACGCATCCACCACTCCAAAGGATCCGGATTGTGTCCGTCGTCTCTTGTATGTGCCGGGACATTCATATCATTTATCATATGCATCATATGCCCCACGGCAACGAGCATTTTGGCTTGGTATTTTCTTCTTATTCGGGGTTTTGTTTCGCTAAAGCCCCGAGAAAAATAATCCATCGCGCTTTGGTAGTCGTACGCGTTCTTTTGGCTATCGTACGCCCATGTGATTGCATCGGTCGTTGCACACTTTAGGCTTTTGCATATTCCCTGCACATTATAGAAGTGATTGAGAAAACGCCCGTGCGCCCTGTCCGCAGCATCAACCCATGTACCCGGTTCCCACCACTCTCCGGAAACACCTCCGCCAACCTCCCACCCATGCGGCCACTGCGCATCTTCAAGGATAGTGCCGGCTTCGAGGAGGTCGCGGATGGATGCTTTTTTCTTTTCGGGTTTAAAATCAAACTTTTGTCTCCACTGTGAAATTCCGTTTGTCTCTCCATTGTCAATATATTGTATATATGTCATACCATAACCATCATATTGAATGGCATCTTCGTAAAACGGCTCTTTGATTTTACTGCTGTTGATAAAATTTTTGAGATTTGTACTTTTTCCGATCGCTACTTGATCGATTGCACGATGGGTGTTGATTTCCCAAGCATCAAGCTGTGTCGCGATCATCACCATTATCAAAATAAGTTTTTTCATCTCTCACTCCTATTGTTTCATTGGGTTGCAGATGCCGGTACTTTTGCTACTACTGACTTTGATCTTATCAGACAAATAATTTTTTCCATCTCTTGTTCGAAAATGAAAGGTTAAAACTGTTTTATTGGTGGACACCATCTTTATCATTCCGCCAATTCGAGTATTATCCATATGATCAGTCACACCCAATTCTAAATACATATTTTTAAAATGACATGTCTCTTCTATCTGATGCAAATTCGCCTTCTCTTTCGGGACATGATCATATGTGTGTGGGAAATTATTGGTGTTTTGATAATACTCCTCCCTCTTACACCCCTCCAGTTTATACGGCAGATTCGGTATCTCGCTCAGACTCCTGGGAATGCCGTGCTTGACGATATAGTCGCTGATGGCTTTTGCCATCGGTTTCATCACCTTGACATCTTCGGGGTCGGGTCCGCACTCTTTTTGGTACTTGTAGCTAAATGCCATCGAACCGATCACCGCCACAGCCAAAAAGACTCCAAAGAGTTTAAGCGTCCACTTGGAAATCTTCAGTAGGGTCTTTTTGAGTGTGCGGTGTTTTCTATCTTCTTCAAAAAAGAGGATGCGCACCATCCCTACTCCCCATACCGCTATCACAAACAGTATCCATACTATCATTCCGTAAAAGAGCATATTTTTCTCCTCTCTCAATAAGCAAACAGAATAAGCCACATACGACCGCGGTAGATTTGGGCGTCATAGGGCATCATCTCGAAGCCGCCCTCATAAGTACGATTACCGTCTTTGTAGGTTATTTTGATACTGGCATTCCCCATCGGATTGTAGGTCTGTTCTATTTTTGTGATATCGGAATAAACCCTTTTTAAAAATGCCGTCGCTTTTGCATTTCCGTAAAAAAAGCGAATCATGCGTTCATTGTTTCCCAGCATCCGTTCCGCCTCCTGTCGATCATCCTCTATCAACGCCCGCACGAACCCCTTCGCCACATCCAACGGCTCCGCCCCTTTGGGGTCTTTCTGAGAAGCATCGGCTTTGACATCCAGCGCCAGCGCATAGGGGCCGCTGCTGTAGAGC
>JALVQH010000100.1 GCA_027031505.1 Campylobacteraceae bacterium
CCGTTTGAACATTTTACTCCCTATCTCAAGATGGGGCATTATCCCTTTTATTTCACTGACCATGAACGATATCTTGAGAAGCTTGAACGCACCATCAATGTCGTGATCGAAGTCGATTTACCCTCGATCTTCTCCATGAAATATGAAAACGTAGTCAATCTAAAAAAGTTGGTCAAGCTGCTTTGTCTTTCGGAGCCTTATACGGTCAATATCAGCGCACTGAGTAAAAAAATAGGGATACCCAGAGACCGGCTCTATCTCTATATGGATTATCTCGCACGCGGTTCTATTTTCCTTGCACTCAGAACCAAACACCGAGGGGATGGATCCTTCACCAAACCGGAGAAACTCTATCTGCACAATCCCAATCTTTATCATGCTTATTGTAAAGATCCCATGAAGGGGACAATCCGGGAAACATTTTTTGCCAACACACTCAGCCAGAACTACGAAATAAACTACAGCAAGATCGGAGACTTTTTAGTCGATGAACGTTACCTCTTTGAGATTGGAGGCAAAAACAAAAGCTTCAAGCAAATCAAAGATGACAAGGAGTCTTTTGTTGTCGCGGATGGTATTGAGATTGGATTTGGGAATAAAATCCCCCTTTGGCTGTTTGGATTTTTATATTAGCGATGTCCCAACGGAAGCTCCGGAACCGTCAGCAGTGGTAATATCCATTACCAAAACAGCGGACGCATCCGTATCCATATTCGTGTTGGAGGCAGTTCCGGTACATGGTACTTCAAAGTCGTCAACAATGATGGAAGATCCAGTGATTGGGAGAGTGTCTCCATAAGTGATAATGGAGGCGGAACATGTGCTTTGGACAATTTCACCAATCGCAGGCTTTCTGAAACATTCAACTACGGTGACAAAGATACTGACAAGGGTGGAAGCAAGCACCAAGTAAGAGAGTTACAAAAATTCTTGAATGCATTAGGGCATAATGCTGGGACACCCGATGGTATCTATGGCGACAACACATATTATGCCGTCCAACGTTATCAGCGGGCAAATGGCCTGGATGATGATGGGATAGTCGGCCCAAATACCAAAAGCAAGATCAACAACACTTCGTGCGATTAGTTGATTTCGGCGGCTAATGCCGCCGGTGTATCCTACTCCACCGTCACACTCTTTGCCAAATTCCTCGGCATATCGACATCATTCCCCAGCCGGATCGAAATCTCCAGTGCCAGCAGCTGTGTGACGACCATCATCTCGAAAAATTCGAGCATCGGGTGGCTGTCGTACTGCGTCTGGATAAAATCGTCCGCCAGATCAAACGGACGGGGGCTGATGGCGAGGATCGTGGCATCACGGGCGCTGAGTTCTTCGACGTTGGACTTGACTTTGTCATACAGCAGGCTGGCGGGCATGAGAGCGATGGTGAAGAGCTCACTGTCGGCCAGGGCGATCGGGCCGTGCTTCATCTCACCGGCAGGATACCCCTCGGCGTGGAGGTAGCTGATCTCCTTGAGTTTGAGGGCTCCTTCGAGTGCGAGGGGGAAAAACAGATCCCGCCCGATGAAGAAGAAACCGTGCCCGTGGAGGTAGCGTTTGGAGAGTCGGTGGATCCGGTCGTGGAGGGTGTCGGTGACGAGGAGGGCTTTGGGGGTGTGGAGCATCGCATCGAGTTCTTCCCGGAGGCGGTCGGTTTCGATGGTGTTGCGCTGCTGGGCGATCCAGAGGGAGAGCATCCAGAGTACCATGGTTTGGGTGGCAAAGGCTTTAGTGCTGGCGACCCCCTTTTCGATCCCGGCGCGGGTGAGGATAGCCGCATCACTTTCGCGGACGATGGAGGAGTTGTCGACGTTGCAGATGCTGAGGCTGCGCAATCCGGCGCGTTTGGCCATCTTGAGCGCTTCGAGGGTGTCGGCGGTTTCCCCGCTCTGGGAGATGGTGATGAAGAGGGTGTAG
>JALVQH010000101.1 GCA_027031505.1 Campylobacteraceae bacterium
AAGATACGCGTCGCCACTACCGACGACGATGATTATATCGGTTTCGTACTTGGGTATCATGACGGCGATATCGATCATGATAATGTCGACTATTTGCTGATAGATTGGAAAAAAGGAGACCAGGGCAGTGGAAAAAAAGGATTGTCCATCTCCCGTATAACAGGACACCTGATCGACGGAGCGTGGAGTCATGACGCATCAAAGGGCATACAGGAGTTGCAGCGCGGAAAAACATTGGGGAGTGCAGGATGGAGCGATCATCGTGACTATCTCTTTCGTATCCGATTTACCGAAGAGAATGTCCAGGTCTATATCGACGGTACGATGGAGTTGAATGTCAGCGGCAGCTTTTCGGATGGAGCATACGGCTTTTACAACTACAGCCAAGGCAATGTACGCTACCTGGCGATAGAGGCGAGTATAGAAAACAGCGGACAACCGCCTGTTGCGTCTGCCGGGGAAGATCGCAATATTACCGTAGGCGAGCCGTTGGATCTGAATGCGTCTAAAAGCTATGATGACGGAGAGATCGTAACATGGATCTGGGAAGAGAATCAAACACTTATAGGGTTAGGGGAAACAACACGGGTATGGAACCTGGATCAAGGCAAACATATGATAAGCCTAACCGTGATAGATAATGAGGGTATGCGCGCGAGTGACGAAATAAATGTGACTGTGGCGGAGCCGTAGCGCCACTACGCTTTAAAGTGATAGAATTTTTTTGTAGAATGGAGTATAAGGGCTTGTTTAAGATCGACCACTTGCCTAAAATTATCTCAAATGTTTACTATAAAACTTGAGTCGATGCATATTTTACTTGTTGAGAACAACGATGAGCCGCGAGAGCATTCCGCAGCAAAGATAAACAGTGCTTACCCCTTACTTCCGGGTTTGACAGCTTCGCCCATACCAGCTTTGCACATCGGGCAGTCGGCAGGGTCGTAAGTTTCGAAATGAAAATTTCCCAAGGTAAAGAGCGGTATTTTCTCTTCGAGTTTGCATTCCGGTTTCTCGTTTTCGCTCTCTCCGTGGCGCTTGCAGATACCGCGGTTCGCCAATGCTGCGTATGCAACTATCTCGGCACCCTTTTCGCGTAGTGCGTCTGCCACTTTACGTGCGGAACCGCCCACGGTGGAGTATGTGCTGACGTTTCCCGGCGGCGGAGGAGAAACCCCATCCACCATCCACCAACTCTCACTCAACATACTTTCCTGCCTTCCCAAAAAAATATATCTACTTAAAGGGAGTATTCCATGTCACGCGTTCATGTTAAAAATAAGAAAAACGGTGTTACCTATGTCTATGAGTCCACTTCCTGCTGGGATAAGGAAAAAAGCAACCCCAAACACACGTGTCTGTATCGGCAAGCTTGATCCGGAAACGTCAGAGATTATCTACAACAAACGCCAGGATGTGATTGAGCAGTTTACTCATCCGCACAGTGCTTCTGTTATTGGGGAAGTGACAAAAAAGCAGCAGGAGCTGTATAAAAAGTTGGGGGTGGAGGGAACTTCATAGGTATAATTTTTGGGGAATGCAGGTTGCAATACTAGAAAACTGAGTAACCAATGAACATATCCCCCTATACCCTCACCACCATCTTCAACCTCACCAATGCCATCAGCGAAGCAATAGCCAGGATGCGATACTGAAATTCCAACGTGAATACAAAAGTGACCAGAAAATCTACGCCCTCATGGAGCAAGACCCCACGATTCTGGCAAGTTGATGTATAGAAAACCAAATTCGTATTGACAAGACATCTACAAAAAGCTATAATAACTACCATCAAAGGATGTCAGAGTGAAACCCATACGATGGAACGAAGAGAAAAACCAGCTTCTGATAATGCAACGCAAGCTGAGTTTTGAAATGGTGTTGGAGAAGTTGGAGCGTCAGGACATATTGGCAAA
>JALVQH010000102.1 GCA_027031505.1 Campylobacteraceae bacterium
CTGCTCAAGCCGATTTATCGGCGTACGGCATCATATGGCCATTTCGGCCGGGAAGATGCCGGTTTCAGTTGGGAAAAAACTGATCAAACTGATGCGATAAAATCCTACCTCGACTTGTAAATTCTTTTGCTTTTTCTGTTGATTAAAGTAAGGTTTAAAAACCTTGTGATATAGTGCGGGTACCATAACTAAAAGGAGAAAATATGGCTGTAATCATTACCGATATCTGCATCAGCTGCGCTGCATGCATCGACGAGTGTCCTGTTGAAGCGATTGTTGATGAGGACGATAACCCGACCGGCGAAGATATCTACTATGTTCATGCAGACAAATGTGTCGAGTGTGTAGGCTATCACGATGTGCCTGCCTGTGCCGAAGCCTGCCCGACCGAGGGTTGTATCCAGTGGGACGACTGTGTAGACGGTCAGCCATGTGCTGAAAACCGCGGTGAAAAGGGAACTCCTGTCATCGACGATTGATTGCTTTGTGTCGTACGGCACCCCGGGGTGCCGTACTCTCCTCTCCTTGCCTTTTTCTCTTATTAATACATATTTAACGTTCCTTTCGATAGAATTCCGCCCACTCTTTTACTTTAACTCAGGAAACACTCATGGAACAAACTCTCTCCATCATCAAACCCGATGCGGTTGCCAAAAATGTCGTCGGTGAAATTCTCGCCCGTTTTGAAAAAGCCGGACTGCGGATCGCTGCGACCAAAAAAATCCAGTTGAGCCGCACTGATGCCGAAGCGTTTTACGCGGTACACGTCGAGCGCCCATTTTTCGGTGAACTTGTCGAATTTATGATCTCCGGTCCGGTTGTTGTCTCTGTCCTCGAAGGGGAGAATGCCGTGGCGAAAAACCGTGAGTTGATGGGGGAGACCGATCCCAAAGAAGCGGCTCCGGGAACCATCCGTGCCGACTTTGCCGAAAGCATCGATGCCAATGCGGTTCACGGGAGTGATTCGCTGGAAAATGCGGCAAAGGAGATTCGTTTCTTCTTTGCCGAACGTGAGATATGTTGAGACGGTGATTTTCGCATTTGCCAAAGTTGGAGTTACTCCCAGGCCTTTTTCTCTGGAGTATCAAGGGATCAGGCTGAAGGGGACACTGCACAGAAAAGCCTCTCACCGACTTGAACTTGACGCCACCCTTCATGGAAACATTTCGCTTGATTGCGATCGCTGCGGGCATTCATACCGCCAGGAAGTGAATGAACATATGACGCTTCAGATCAGTGATGAGGCAGTGCAGGATAAAGACAATTTGGATATAATAGAGTTTTTAGATGGCAGGGTCGATCTCCTGTTTCTTCTCAAAAGCGAAGTCCATGCCTTAAAAGGCGACTACCATTTCTGTCCGCAGTGCGAGACAGAGGATGAAATACTCGAACTGGAATTTTAACCGAAAGGATATACAATGGCCGTACCCAAAAGACGCACAAGCAAAACCCGCGCAGCAAAAAGACGCACCCACTACAAAGTGACTCTTCCTCGACCCGTCAAAGATGCCGACGGTACCTGGAGGATGCCTCACCATATGAATATGACCACAGGTACCTACAAAGACTGATGCGCCACACCGACCGCAACGTCCGCATCGCCATCGACGCAATGGGGGGCGACCATGGGCCCGAACCGATCATTGAAGGGTGCGTTCATGCCCTTGAAGAGCGGCGTTTTACCCCTCTGCTCGTCGGAAACCGTGAAGAGATACTCTCTTTTCTCCCTCTGTATTACGAGGACAAAATTGAAATCATCCATGCAGACGATACCATCGCAATGACCGATCAAGCTACCAACGCGCTCAAACGCAAGGAGTCCTCTATCTATAAAGCCGTTGAGCTGGTGCGTGAAGGCAAAGCTGACGGTGTTGTATCCGCCGGACACAGCGGTGCTACGATGACGCTGGCTACCTTGAGGATCGGACGCCTTCCCCACATCTCAAAACCGGCACTGGCAACCATGATGCCGACCGATCAAGGTAAAAAAACTCTGGTATTGGATGTGGGTGCCGTGGTGGATTGCAAAGCGCAAAATCTCTATGAATTTGGAGCCATGGGGGAAGCGTACATGCAGGAAGTAGTGGGGATGGAGAATCCCCGGATCGGTCTGCTGGCTAATGGTGAAGAGGAGAGCAAAGGCAGTGAACTTACCAGGGAGGCCTTCCCCCTTCTTAAAGATTTGGATAATTTCATCGGCAACGTAGAAGGACGGGATATCTTCAACGGTTTCGTTGATGTCGTGGTGACCGACGGATTTACCGGTAATGTACTGCTCAAAACAAGTGAAGGGGTCGCCGAAGCAATTCTCTCTCTTATGCGGCAGCACATTCGCAAATCGCTGCCGGCCAAAATCGGAGCGCTGCTGATGAAGCGCAAAGTATTTACCAATCTCAAAAAGGAGATTGACTATGCTGAATACGGCGGAGCTCCTCTGCTCGGGATCGATGGGTGCGCCATCATCTCCCACGGCAGCAGTAATTCCAAAGCGCTCAAAAATGCTATTTTTCAAGCAATCAACTATACGCAGTCGGATGTCAATTCGAAAATCGAAGATCTCTTGACAGCGAATCACGGGGAGCCCCTCTGAGCATCAAAGCCCTGCTGTGGTACAATGCGCAGCACTCACTTGAGCCCCCCTTTAAAGGAGTTTCATGTCTCGCTATGCTGCTTTTCGTTCCATTGGAGCGTATGTCCCCGAAAAAATCCTCACCAACGCCGATCTCGAAACCATGGTCGATACCAGCGACGAATGGATCACCAAACGCACCGGTATCAAAGAGCGTCGACTGGCTGCCGAGGATGAATCCACCAGCGATATGGGAGCCCGGGCGGCTCGAATGGCTATAAAACGTGCCGGATTGACCAATGATCAGATTGATCTCGTGGTATGTGCGACCGTGACACCGGACTATTTCAACATGCCTTCCACCGCCACGGTTATTTCCGACAAACTGGATATCCGCAATGTGCAGGCGTTTGATATCTCCGCTGCGTGCAGCGGATTTGTGTATGCTTTGTCAGTTGCCCGGGCATTTATCGAATCGGGAATGAAGCAAAATGTGCTGATCATCGGTGCGGAAAAATTCAGCGCGATCGTCGACTGGACTGATCGGGGGACATGCATCCTCTTTGGTGACGGAGCCGGAGCAGCAGTGGTTTCGGCCACCGAAGACAAAAGCGAAGCGATTATCGATATCCATGCCAGTGCCGACGGAGCGTACACCGATATGCTGATTACTCCCGCTCCCGGTTCGGTGTATCCGATGAATCAGGCCAATCTCGATGCGGGATTGCAGTATGTCCAGATGAAGGGGAACGAGACATTTAAGCTGGCGGTCAAAACGCTCACCAGAGATGTCAGAGAGATTTTGGAGAAAAACAATATCAACGCAGCCGATATCCCCCATTTTATCCCTCACCAGGCCAACTACCGCATTATCAAAGCCGTCGGCGATGCGCTCAAAATGCGCGAGGATCAGATCGTCTTGACGATCCACAAATACGGCAATACATCTGCTGCATCCATCCCCATGGCGATTAACGATCTCTATGAAGCAGGCAGTCTCAAACATGGGGAGCTGATGCTGCTTGATACTTTCGGTGGTGGATTGACCTGGGCGAGCGCGATCCTTCCGTTTGCGGGAAGAAACGTATAGGGTGCGCAATTGCGCACTGTGTATTGGTTATTGGTATATTGGGGACGCGACTTTAATCGCGTTGATAAGGAGCTGGGGCTTCAGCCCCACAGAACACACGACAGCAATAGGTCTTTCTTTACGTGATTACCACATCTGCAGACCTCCTCCTCCGTCTCCATGCTCTCGGTTATGACAACTCTGCACGTGATCCCTGGTGGTGGCCGCACTCGGGTACGTTTGAGACGCTGATCGGGGCGATCCTGACGCAAAATACTACCTGGAAGAGTGTCGAAGTCTCTTTGGACAATCTTCGGCAGGCCGAGCTTCTTGTCCCGGAAGCTTTTGCCCAGGCATCTTCCGATATACTTGAGCCGCTCATCCGCCCCAGCGGCTACTACCGCAACAAAGCCCGTAATCTCAGTGAGCTTACCCGAACACTTCTTGAAGATTTCGGAAATTTTGAAACATTTGCTGCACAGGTAAACCGCGGGTGGCTGATGGCCAGACGTGGTATCGGCAACGAAACGGCTGATGCAATTCTCAACTACGCCTGCTACCGTGAAGCGATGGTGGTGGACAGCTACACTGCCCGCCTCCTCGAGGCGCTTGGCCATCCTCAGCCTGACTACTTACATGTGCAGTCCTGGATGCTTGAAAGGATCGAGGCTGGGTGCCGGCAGGTCTTTCCCGACTTGTCGTTGGCACAATGCTATGCGCGGTATCATGGTATGGTGGTGGAGTACTGCAAAGTCAACCGGAGGGGAAAAGAGATTGATGTAATTGAGGATTTTGTGCCACATTTTAGAAAAAGTTGAAGAAACTTCGGTACAATGTTTTCCATAAAAAGCCTTTTGTTCTTGTAGGATGTTGTGATGTTTCACAGAGGCTTTTTATCACTCAAAAAAAGGTTAAAACTTCCATCGTTGAAGCCAAAAGGTTTCTCTCTTTTTTGCTTTAATCTATCTTAAATTACAGGGTGCTTTTTGGAATTTGCAAGGGGCTCACTATGCAACAAAAAATCAATGATAAAATCGGGTAAAACCCTCCTATTTTACCATCGTCATCAATGCATCAAAACTATCCACCACCTCATACTTCACGTTATCCGATGCAATTTTGTCAAAGAATCGTCGGGCGCTCTCAACTTTCATCTCCTCGATTTTTTTAAGCTGTGTGGTTGACATACTTCCTTTTGTTTCAGCCACGAAATAGATATGCTTGACACTGCCCTCTTCAAAAGCAATGGCCCAGTCGGGATTGTAGTTGCCCACAGGGGTTGGGATGAAGAAGCTGCCTGGGAGTTTGGCATAGACCACCACTTCCGATGCCGTATCGAGCTCTTTGGCAAACGCTTTTTCACCTTTGGAATCTGTTATCAAAAAGTCATAGACATGCTTGTTGACCTCTTGCAGGCGGGCGATGTTGTATTGTCGGGAATCGAGGGTGAAAATCTCTTCGAGTTGGTGTTTTTCTGCCGTCTTGTCGTAGCTCAGATGCTCGATCACCGTGCTTGCTTTTTGCTCATTGATGATGCGCCCTGCGTTACGGATAAACTCTTCGGGGTTTTTTCGGTATTGGCCAAACGTCTTGTCGCTGATCTTTTTGAATATCACACCGATGGTTCTGCGGGTCAGCTGGGTTTCACTTGCTAGTTTACCGATGAGATCATACTGTACACCGGAATGGATAGAGTGATCGCCGGAGAGAGTACTGCTCTCTTTGACTTTAAACGCTTCACCCCCTTTGATCTCTTCATCGTTGATGTCACCGGCCATTTCTCCCTCGACAACCTGATACTGCAATGTCCGGACGTTCAGCTCTTTATTCAAGGCATTAGCAGCGTTGTCAATAAGTTCTTCTGAATCGAAGTGGACAGTATAGATTGCTTTTTGGTTGATAGTTTCCCAGAGGGCGAGAAACTCTTTCTTCTTGAGGTTGTTGTTGAGGGGATTCGGTGTTTGTTTGTATTCATCAAAAGTCGGCAACATCGCATCGCCGTAAACGCTGTCTATCAGCATAAACACTTGCTCGGCTATGGCTTGGAGTTCTTCGGGAAGCGGCGCGATGGTATCCTTGTTTTTGGCGGCATGATACTCTTCACTGATCGTTCCGTCCAGATCCACATAGTCATTTTTGATCAGGTATCGCTCTATCAGCTTCGCCTGTCTCTCGTCTATGGCAACTTTTCTGCCATCTTCGGTCATGATGACTTTGCCTCGGAAATATTTTTCGTCTGCTATTTTTGGTCTGTCAGAGAGGGTTGACGCGATCTCTTTTTGTAAACCGCTTACAAAATCTTTGTAACTTTCATTGGCAACCACGGTCAATACATTGATCTCATGTACCGTCAGCGGGTCATCCATCCGCTCCCCATTGGTATTGACGGCTATCCGCATGCCGCGCCCGACTTCCTGTCGCCTCGCGACGGTGTTGT
>JALVQH010000103.1:0-439 GCA_027031505.1 Campylobacteraceae bacterium
GACCACAACCGGTTGCGCTACAGCCTTACCTCGCAAATACGATCTAAGCAGCTTGCTTGATCTTGTCGCTACTCAGGCTTTGGTGCAACCATCTCACTGACCCTCAAGCTATCTACAATCCTTCATGTAAACGCTTCGGTGATCGTCTGATCTGTTGCACCTAACAAGCTCTTTGAAATGGTAGCATATTTGCTACAGATGGTATTATACGAGGTGACAATGACAACTCAAAGTTGTCATTGTCACCTGACCCCTGTGCTGTTTACACTCCCTGTTCTCTTTTTGTGACTCCTCATTTGCGTAAAAGTGTTTTCCACCTGTCGTTTACCTTTCCTGTTTCTTGTCATGTAATGCTTTGATCCCTTCCAGAAACGCTACCATTTTCGTCTGTCCGAGAATGCGGGCGTACTCCAGCACCGTCGTCCCTCGCTTATCGGTA
>JALVQH010000103.1:449-1913 GCA_027031505.1 Campylobacteraceae bacterium
GCCACCATCTCCTGATCGCCAAGACTTGCGGCCAACATCAGAGGGGTCAGGCCGCTGCGGCGCTGGGTCGTGGTGAGGCTTACCCCCTGTTCGGCGCAGAGCTCGACGAGATCGCGACGGCGCTGTTTGATCGCAACATCGAGAGTACTGAGCCCCTCGCGATTTATCTGTGTAATATCAAGCCCCTGCTCAATCAGCATCTCCACCATCTCCCGAGAAGCACCAACCTGAACCACCCAGAAACGAAACGGAATCTCATCGGGTTCATCCACATCGTACGCGTCGCAGGGAACATCGGTATCGTTCAAATCAATGGGGTGTTTTTCAAGAAGCTTTCGGGTATGGACGAGGCTGTCTCGGCGGATCGCCTCTTTGAGGGCATCGGAAAGGAGGCTCATGCGCTGCCAAAAGGGTTGAGCCCCCCGAGCATCCCCATCGCCTGAGATTTTTTGTTGTCTTCGACCATCTTGAGCACATCATTGACAGTACCCATCAGGAGGATCTGAAGGGACTCCTTGTCGCCGAGAAGACTCTCATCGATCGTGATGTCGATCATTTCACCCGCGCCGTTGGCCGTCACCCGGACGAGTCCGCCACCCCCTTTGGCAGTGAGTTCGACCGCTTTGGCCTGCTGCTGGATCTCTTCAGCTTTCCCCTGGAGGTCTTTAAGCATCTCGGTCATTTTGGACATATCCATATCGCCGAACATTATTCGAGCCCTTTGAACGACTGGGCGATGGTGTTGTCGTCGTTGAGGATGAGGATGGATGGCGCATAGCTGTCAGCCTCTTCTTCCGTCATCTGCGCATAGGCGATGATGATGATCTTGTCTCCGATATGAACCTTGCGGGCGGCGGCGCCGTTGAGGCACATTTCCCGTTTGCCCCGTTCTCCGGCAATGATATAGGTAGAGAAGCGTTCGCCGTTGTTGACATTGACAATGTCAACCTTCTGGCCAATACGCATGCCGACTGCCTCGATGAGATCGCGGTCGATGGTGATCGAGCCGACATAGTTGAGGTTGGCGTCGGTGACGGTGGCGCGATGAATTTTGCTGTGGAGCATAGTAATGGTCATAAAGCGGCTCTCCTGATAACTCTCTTTGGAGTATTATACCAAAAATAGATTTCTTGCATAACTGTCTGTTTGAGCGAGGTCTCAATCAGGAAAGCTACTGCGCCACCGAAGCCGGGGCGATCGGTTCGCCCCACATCTCTTCGGGGACGACGTACTCTTCGACAACATTCCCGCCGATGATATGTTCGTCGATGATGCGGTCGATTTTTGCCTTGGTCAATCCCACATACATGGTGTGGCCGGGTTCCACCAGCATTACTGGCCCAAGCTGACACCGTCCGAGACAACCGGTCTGAATCGGCATCACCGTCTGGATGAGTCCTTTCATCATCAGCTGTTGCCCCAGATGCTGGAACAACTCCTGAGTTTCTGGGTCGTCCTGGCGGA
>JALVQH010000104.1 GCA_027031505.1 Campylobacteraceae bacterium
AGAGCGTCATATACAGACCCACGATCAGAGCGATATGGACGTGTGCCATGATGATCCACTGCGTGTTGTGCAGAACACGGTTCATCCCCATATCGGCCTGGATGATCGCGGCCGGAACCGCGAGGCCGAATCCAATCAAGCCGCCGAGCAGGTAGGCCAGAGCCGGGGTCATCTTGAGCGGGCGGGCTTTCCAGAGGGTTACCAGTGTGATAAAGAGTGCCAGACCCTGCGTCAAGAGCTCAAATGCGGTGACCATCTCACCGGAGATCAGCTTCATCATCTCAGGCTGTCCCTGGTCAGCCAGCAGGTGGTGTGACCACACCATCCATGAAACAAGGAGCTCCAACATCAGTGCCGCACGGGCGACGTTTTCCATGAAGAGCTTCTGCCCGGTGATCAGCGTCGCCAGCAGATACCATGAGCCGGCCACGTAGATCAGCACCAGACCGTCCGCGACGAGATCGAGACCCCACCAGAAGAAATTTTTGTACAGCAGCGCATCGACAGCGGCGACATTGAGCGGATGGCCGGAGGCATCAAAGATCAGATACACCAGCACCAATACCCCGGCACCGAGGATCACCAGTGCATCGAGGAAGGTATCGACCGTGCCCCGGAAGATCGCAACTACCGGCAATGCCAGAGCGGGCTCTTTGGAATACGGAGGCTTACCGGTAAGTTTGTGCCAGAGGTTGAGCATCCCGTCGATCCCGAATCCGGAAATGAGGAGCTCTTTGGTGGTTTTGTTTTTATGGACACCCACGCGCTGAAAGATCGTTGCATAAATATTGTAGATGAACCCCAGGGTTCCTACCATAATAAGGGCAACACCGACAATGAAGATAATTCCGCCAACGACACTGAACTGCCTGGTATCGGCAGGCAGAGGCCAGTAGAGGGTATAGAGCGGCGCATACTGCCAGATAAATGCTGCGATCCACGAAAGGGCGGTTCCGATCGTAATCAGCAGCCAGACGGCGTTGGCCAGCTTGATGCTGTACAGAGGCTTCTTGGTCAAAAACGGCACGAGGAACATAAACGCCGCAAACACCAGCTGATAGGTCGAGCCGAAAATCCCGACAATCGGATGCACGGTCATAATCGAAAAGTAGTGACCCGGATGGCTGAACATCTCCGGCATCGGATTGGACGGGCCGGTCACAACCAGACGCATGATCATCCCCTCGATGGCCACCAGACCAAAAAAGAGGAAACTCATCACCACGGCACGCAGTGTTACCTTTTGCAAGGCGTTCAAGCTGTCCGCATCAAAATCGGTTCCGTTGATCAGGTTATTCATGAAACTCATTTAGCACCTCCTTCTTTGCAGCCGACCACTTCAACGAAATTTTTCACGAGCATCAAATCTTTTTTGCCATCTTCGGAGTATTGAGCCGGACCGGAATATTCGGTCGACGTCAAGTCAAACACCCCGTTGTGGTTGAAGGTCCAGAGCAAATCGTTGCTTGCAAGGATACCGTTGACATCGGTTCCGGGGTTGACCTGCATCTGCGTCACGAGGGTGCCATCCTTGCGGAAGAGACCAAACCCGTAGACCAGATCGCGACTGCGGACATCGAAGCGAATCTTCTGCCCGCATTGAACGGTGATCTTCTTGGGCAGGCCGATCCATTTGTGATCTTTAATCTCAAATTTGTACTCGGCATCGGCTTTGATGTTGTCCCGAGTAATATCCTCAGAAACCCAGGGAATAGCATTGTAAGTGAAGATGTGGTGTCCGACACCCATCACGACAAGAAATCCAATATACCCATAAAACGGGATACGCACAATCGATCTGGCCTTCTCTTTCCGGGTCAGATTGTACCCGAACCAGGCAATGATCGAAATGATCATCAGCGCATAAATCGTATACGCAGTGTTGTGAAACTTCAACAATTCTATGGAACTGGCAAACGTCATGTCCTCTCCTTCTAAAAGTAAAAGTAATAGTTATTATAGCAAAGAAATATAAAAATAAATATTAAACGCGTGCCAACAGACCTGCATAATTGACGCTAACAGTCAAAAACGCTTCCAAAAGGTACGCGAAAAGAGGACAATAACCGTAAAAAACTCCAGACGTCCGAGGATCATCGCTCCAGACAGAATCACTTTGTCCACTGCAGAGAAAAAGGTGTAATTCTCCACCACCCCCACCCGGGCGAACCCCGGCCCGATGTTGCCCACCATCGCGATGGCGGCGCTCAACGAGGTGAGCAGGTCGTACCCCCGGGCGTAGAGGTAAAAGGTCAACACAACATTGCTCAGGGCAAACAGAAGAGCAAATGCCGTGATGATCCCGAGTGTTTCATAGGTGACCCGGTTGCCGTCCACATAGAGGGCGGTAATCGCTTTGGGGTGGAGCATCCGGCGCACCTGTAGACCCAGATTTTTCATCAGGACGACATAGCGGCTTACCTTGAACCCTCCGGCGGTCGATCCGGCGTTGCCCCCGATGAGCATGGCAACAAAAACAATCACCCCAGCAGAGGATCCCCACATTTCGTAATTGACCGAGGCAAATCCCGTCGTCGTCAGAATGGATGCGATAGAGAAAAACGAATGGGTGATCACGTAGCCCGGCTGGACGTTGCCCGTCTCGATCCGGTACCACGCCAGCGCCACACTCAACACCACAAAGGCGATCAGATACCACCGTACCTCTTCGCTGCGGTAGCCGCTGACGTCCCCTTTGAAGAGGCGCAGGTGTGCCAGGAAGTTGATCCCGGCGAGGATCATGAATACCGTCGTCGTCCAGAGGATCGCCGGCTGATATTCCCAGTGTGCCATCGAGTCGTTTTTGGTCGAAAACCCGCCGGTCGAGAGGGTCGAAAAAGCGTGATTGACCGCATCGAACAGGCTCATCCCTTCTGCCCACAGCAGCACCATATCCGCCAGCGTCAGCATCACGTACACCCCCCAGATCCGCAGGGCGGTATCCTGGATCTTCGGGCTCAGTTTCTCGAGTTTGTTGCCCGTCGCTTCAGCTTTGAACAGCGCCATGGAGCCGGTGGGATTGATCAGAGAGAAGAGCCCGACCCCCAGCACGATGATCCCCATTCCCCCGAGCCAGTGCATCAGCGAGCGCAGCAGCAGAATGTGGTGCGGCAACCCCTCGATGTCGTGGTAGATCGTCGCGCCGGTGGTGGTGTAGCCGCTCACCGCTTCGAACAACCCGTCGACAAACGACACATGGGTCGAGAGGAGATAGGGAATCGCCCCCGTCAGCCCCAGCATCAGCCAGATGAGGTTGACCGAGAGGATCGCATCCCGTATCCGCATATTGAGGGGGTGTTTCAGCAGCAGGAGAAAGACGAAAAAGCTCCCGAGAAACAACCCCAGATCGAACACCAGAAACGGGACGATCGCCTCCCCGTCGAACAACCCCACCAGAATCGGCAGGGCAAAAAAAACGGCAATGAACATCCCCACGAGTGCGAGGATTTTGGTACTGTTTTTCAGAGCGAGCGCATCCATACCATCCCCCGCTTCTCCTCCGAGGCTGTGGTGATCAGGAAGCAGCCGTCCCCTCCCCGGATCTGCTCCGCTTCCTCAGGCGGGATGAACTGCCCCCCACGCACGATCCACACATGTCCCTCTCCCCGCCAGGCGGGAACGGAGCGGAACCCATCGGCGGCTTCCCCCGCAAACACCCGGACGAAAATCACCCCGGCTCCCCCGCAGAAATGGCGATGCTCCACCATCTCCTGGTGGTCGATGCTCTCGAGGATAGTGTAGTAGGCATTCATCTGCGGTCCCCGCGCTACGATCAATCCCAGCTGATGCATGAGGGGGTAATTTTTCCGTTCGTTGTTGATCGCAACGATTTTGGGAATGCCGTGCTCTTTGGCCTGGAGCGCCCGAAGGATGTTGGTCTCGTCTTTGCGATCGGTGGCGACCATGAGATCGGCACGGTCGAGCTGTTCGTCTTCGTAGAGGATCTCCTCATCGTACCGGCTGTTGATCACCAGCGCTTCATCCTGAAACCGATCGGAGGCTTGCGCACACAGCGCCATGTCTTTTTCGACGATTTTCAGCGCCACCCCCTCCTCGAGGAGTACATGGGCGATCTCGAGTCCCAGCGTGTCGGCACCGAAGACCACCGCCGTCTCGATCCGGGGCGGCATCTGCAGATCCAATTGACCGTAGAGCGACTCGAGCACCGCCCCGTCGCCGAGGAAATAGATCAGATCTCCGTGCCGGATCTCCATGTCCGGCTGCGGCAGATGGAGGAGACGATCCCGCTCAATCCCCACGATTTTCAGCCGGGCGTTTTCGAAGGCTTGCACCCGTTTAGTCTCATGGAGGGGATTGTCGACTTTGACGGAGATGAGGCGTTCATCGGTCGCCCCGAACCGCTTGACATTGTTCGCCCCCGGATACATCAGCAGCTGCCGGATCGTCTCCGCCGTCACCCCGAACGGAAACACCCGCTCCAGATCCCCGAGGCTGGCGAGAAACTGGCTCTGCATGAAATGACGATTGCGCAATCGGATGATCCGGCGGTCGATGCGGATCGTGTCCACCGCAAGGAGGGTCGAGAGGATGTTGGCTTCGTCGCTGTCGGTCACGGCGATGAAGAGATCCACCTGCGTGTCGAGAAGTGAGCGGTAGGTCATCGGATTTTCGATGTCCCCCGCGAGCGGATAGATATCGATCAACTCCCCCAGCCGATCCAGTGCTTCTCTGTTTTTGTCGATCACAGTGACATCATGGTCACTTGAGAGCGAACGCGCCAATTCAAATCCGACTTTCCCGGCTCCGGCGATGATGATTTTCATGATGGTATCGTATCTCTTTTTGGATTAGATCGACTTAAAAGTCGCAACGTTTGCCGCCATCTCCACCAGCCGTCTGGCGTACCCGTACTCGTTGTCCTGCCACGCCGAGATGCGCAGGAGGTTTCCGCCGCTGATATCCATCAGAGGCAGATCGAGGGTGGCGCTGTGGGGGTCGGCGATGTAGTCGGAGGAGGCTTTGGGCTCAGTTGTATGTGCCAAAATCCCCTGCCAACATCTGTCGATCTCTTCTGTGATACGTTCACGCACCTCATCAAGGGTATGGTGGCCGTCGAGTTTGATCAGCAGATCGTAGAGTGTCGTGGCGGGCACCGGGACACGGATGCTTTTGGCATGCAGCTGATCGCGCAGGTGGGGAAAGAAGGTCGCCGTGGCGCGGGCAGCGGTGCTCTCGATGGGGATGATGTTGACCGCGGCGGCGCGGGTGCGGCGGATGTCGCTGGAGTAGTGTTTGGAGTCGAGGAGGTTCTGGTAGGCGGTGTAACTGTGCAGCATGTGCATCTGCGCCCCCCGTACCCCGAAGAGTCGATCGACGACCGTCAAAATGGGGACGATGGCATTGGCGGAGCAGCTGGAGTTGGAGACGATGGCTTCCCCCCGATACGCCCCGTCATTGATCCCGCGAATGTAAGTGGGCATCGCATCGTTGGGCGGAGTAGAGACGACGATCCGGGGGATACCGCCGGATAGATAAGGGGTGTTGGATACCACCGTGAGAAACATCCCGCTGGACTGGATCATCCCATCGACACCGAGGGGATGCACATCGAGTCGGGCGGGATCTTTTTCGGTAAAGACACGGACAGGACGGTCGTTGACAAGGAGCGTATCCCCCTCCGCACGCACCGCATGGGGCAACGTCCCATAGACCGAATCGTACTTCAGCAGATACGCCATCTGCTCCGCACCATACAGATCGTTGATCCCCACCAGCTCCAGTGCAGGATCGTCGAGGATGATCCGGGCGGCACTCCGCCCGATCCGGCCGAAGCCGTTGATGAAGATTCGGGTTTTGCGCATCCGGAATCCTTTGGAGAATTTTGGCGTTATTGTACTCCAAAACGGATAACATACCCGTTTGGGAGTGGGGTCAGGAGAGTGGGGTCAGGAACTAAATCCTGAATTTCTTGACGATGATGTTGACCATCGCATCACTCAACCCCAGGTATCGCGCGATGGCTGCTTGCGTGTGTCCGTCGCGGTATGCCTCATGGACGGCTTTGTTTCGGTCTGCTTTGCTCAT
>JALVQH010000105.1 GCA_027031505.1 Campylobacteraceae bacterium
CGGCGCTCTCATCCTTCAAGGTGGTCGCGTCATAGCCGCCGAGCTGCCCTCTGCCGCCAAAGAAGCCGTTGTAGCCCCAGTGCGATCCGCTGCCGAGGCGGTAGCCGTTGGCATCGTTTTTATCAAAACGGAATTTATTCGCCCAGTAGTGGGAGATCTCATGGAGGGTCGGTCCCGAGAGGATCGCACGACGGTAAGCAAAATGCATCACCCCCATCAGCTTACCGTTGGAGCCATAGTCAGCGGTGTTGTCATACAGCGACGCGCCGATCCCCTCGACATCGTTCTTGATCTTGCTGAATACCCCGGCGTAGGTGACGCTCTCGGGGTGCTCCTTGTTGTTGGTCACAAGGAAGATGAAGTCAAAACTGTCTTTGAAGTTTTGATAGATTTTGTGAGTGATCTCTTTGATTTTTGGCGTATCGTAGATCAGTTTGGCACTTTTGTTCAGATCGCGATCTATATAGATCAGCACATCTCCTGCATCATTGATATAGAGGGTGTCGGAGAGTTTGTGGTAGATCGTACCCTCTGTCCCATTCTGCGTATTGTTGTTATCATTGTTGTGGTCTGCGCCGTCTTCATTATCGGTGTTGCCACCCTCCGGGGTACCGCCGGCTGTGGTATCAGTATCGCCGGTGCCATCCGGGGGATTACCGGTTCCCTTCATGTCGATATCTCCAGATGTGCCGGCTCCGGTCAGCGCATTACCTGTTCCGTTTTCCAGATTTTTACCCTGTACATCTCCAGAAACTGCAGTACCTCCCGAATCGTTGTCACTGTGAATCAAACTTCCGCAACCACTCAAGAATACCATAGTTATAGCGAGAAAAAGAAGGTTTCTTTTTTGCATTATAAACCTTTTTGCTGCCTTTTCAAGCCAATTTTACCACAACTTCACAGGAGCCTGGATCGTGAAAGCAGGCTCCGACAATACCCGGAAATCAGTAGAGCTTCTCTTCATGCTTTGAAGCTTTGGCTCTTTTGTTCTGCCAGATAGTTTTGAGCAGCTGATGGTCGATTTTGGGGAGTTCAGACAAGGCAGGTGCCATAGCACCGTCAAACGTCACTTTGATGCCGCTCAAATTCAGATCAAACATTCCGTTTGCCGTTTCGATAATTTTGGCAAACTCATACATTTTATCCTCTTTGTTATAGAGGATGATGCGACCGTTTTTGTCTTCGATCCAGTGGAAATACTCATCCCCTTTCAAGTAGCCCGAAAAAGTGGAGCCATCCTTTTGTCTGAAGACAATCTCTCCACTGTAAGCCGGGGCAGCCTGAATGGCTGAAGAGAAGACGAGAACCGTAACGATGGATTTCAATAATAATGCTTTCATGGGAGACCTCCTTAGTCCTTCTTGATATCAGCATACATGGTAGCACCACGATCTGAAATATTGGTGATATGCACCCCGCTGTTCGAACCGTCATACTGATCGCTGCTTGGAGTGGTATCGGGTGTCAATTGATTTTTGTTGCCTTTGTAGAAGAAGTTGGTAGATGTTCCCCTTCCTCTTCCGCTGTCAAGTTCAGCATCTTTGGCCTCTACGACATCTACCAGTTTGTGGTTCTTATCATTATTGCAGTCGTTGTTGTCACGACAATCGGGCCACAGATTGTCATCAATATGCAGGATCAGTGCCCCACCAGGATGCTGCCGGCCATCAAGCTGGTAGAAGCCACGGTCATACCCCTGTCCTGCCCTGTTGGCAATCAGGAAATACTCTTTATCCTGGTTGGTAGGGATCTTGTAAAGAACAAAATCGTTGGCATTGGTTGCTTTCAGAGGCAGGTGTGTTTTATCCGTGACGACAGTTGGCTTGATGAAACCGGCTTGAATCTTGCTCCAGCCGGTCATATGTACAGGTGTAGCACCGGGATGTTCACCCGACTGGT
>JALVQH010000106.1 GCA_027031505.1 Campylobacteraceae bacterium
CTCTGCGGTGCAGCATCCTCGAACAGGAAGACGATCCGGTAGTTTTTGCCGATCTCTTCACGGGCGGAGAGGGCTTTGACCACCTGAACATTTCTGTGCGCGTCACCGGTCGCTTCGGCCAGATACGGAGCAAACGCCGCCATCGCATTGGCGACGAACGCATCGTTCAATGTCGCGACAAACTCACTTCCACTGAAATCTACCGCAATCCGCGCTTCCTGCAATGACCGGACAAATACCGCCGCCGAGCCAAAATTTTCGTTCCAGTTGACGACGGCGAAATTCGCCTGAAGTACTTTGTCCGCATGTTTCTGCCCCCGATCCACCCGCGCGATCCCAAACGCCACCGGTTCCCGGTAGCCTTCAGTATTGCGGGTCTCCTCGACGAGGGATTTGAATGCATCTGCCGATGCGATGGTCTCAATGGCCATGGATAATTCCTTCTGCTTTTTTGGGGGATATTATAGCTTTTTTTTGTTCAAAAAACCCCTCCACTCCACGGTTCTTCCAGCCTGTACTTACCATACACTCCATTTTCACTTCTCACTTCTCACTTCTCACTTTTCACTTTTCACTTTTCACTTTTCACTTTTCATTTTTCATTTTTCATTTTTCACTAATACGATACCCCTCACTCCTACTTCCTACTTGCTACTTCACACTCCCCCATAATCTTCGCCCAGTCCCGGTCAAACCGCCCTCGAATATACCGATCGGTATGGGGGATCGTGCATCCGGAGCAATCATGATGGATCACCTCGGCATGGACGCTGCGTCTTCCCCCCGGGGCAACAATGGCGCAGGTACTTTTGACCACTGCCCCCTCCTCCTCACCGATCCCTTCATCGCGAAACCGGAAATGGGGACACGCGCACAGATAGCAGTTGAGATCCTCCATGTCGTGGCACCGCTCCCCTCGGGCATACAACGGACAAAAATCCGGCTCATGTATCACCATATTGTCGTACCGGAACCAGGCGATTATCTCTTCATCGCTCAGATGCGCAAGCCGTGCAACGATCGCACGGTGCTTCCGGGCGTGTTGAATGAACCAGTCGTGGTAGGTCATGGGGATCCTTTGATGCAGGCGTTTTAAAATTTTTCTGCAAAATAATAGTATCACAAACAATTTTATGGTATAATGGAAAGGTCATTTATACAGAATCACTGAAAAAGCCAAACCTGTCGTGAGGCAGGGACGGAAAGCCATGGGTCTATCGAAGCTGTTGCGGCGATAGATCGCCAGGTTGCCAGAGGCATTCCTCCGCTTTTTTCTTTCTGTTTTTTTGGCTGAATGGGATAGAGACTCACTCTGCAAAAAGATGGGACTCTGGCTTTGATCGCCCGGGATGCTTTGGTTGTGTCTCAGTGGCTTGAAGAAACATACGGTCTCAATGGAGGATTAACCATGAAGTATAAAAGTCTTATGACAGCCGTGTTGATAGCGGGCATATTAAATGGATGCAGCAACTTTGACTTTCTCTCCTTCGTCACTTCCGATCATCAAGATGCTGCTACCCAGACTGACAGCGGCCACCATACCGGAACGACAGCAGGCGGTACTTCCGGTGGCATCGATACTGCAAATCATGATGATGAGGAAACAACCCCGGAACACCCCCGGATCTACGCCGACTACAATGCCAGTCAGGATATCGCCCGTCTCTACGGCAAGGCGACTCAGGGCACCGGCAGCGGCTACCAGTACTATGAGCCTGCCTCCAATGCCATAGACGGCGACGAGACGACCTACAACCATACCAGCGGTCTGGACAAGAACAACTGGCTCCAGATCGCTCTGCCCAAAGGGACCAGGATCGCGAGGATCGTCATCACCAGCCGAAAAGGTCACAACGATCGGATCGCAGGGGCAAAGGTCTATCTGAGCAATACCT
>JALVQH010000107.1 GCA_027031505.1 Campylobacteraceae bacterium
GCCGGGCGCAACTACGTCCACAACAACACCTATGTGCACAACACCGTGGGGATCTTTTTCATGTATTCGCGCGACACCATTGCGACGGGGAATGTGATCAAAAATTCGATGGGAACCACCGGACTGGGGATCGGGCTCAAAGATGCCTCCAACTTTACCCTGCGGGGCAACAAGATCCTCTACTGTGCCCGGGGACTCTACATTGACCGGTCACCGTTTCAGCCCGATACCAACAATACGATCGAGGAGAATGCGATCCTCTACAACAGTGAGGGGGTTCATTTCCATTCGTTGAGCCTCCACAATGTTTTTCGAAACAATGTCCTCAAAGGGAACATCGATACCGTGGTGAACGATTCGTACAATACCAAAGTGACCGAAAATGTCTGGAACGGCAACTACTGGGAGCGCTACGAAGGGTTTGACAAGGACGGGGACGGGATCGGCGATACCCCCTATACCCTCCACACCTATGCCGACAAAGTGTGGATGCTCAATCCGAACGTGAAGTTCTTTTACGGATCGCCGGTCATCTCGATCCTCAATTTTCTGGCCAGGCTGGCGCCCCTCTCGGAGCCGGTACGGCTGTTGACAGACCACCATCCCCGGATGCACCCATCCATCGAGATAGAAGGAAGGATATAATGACACGAGAAGAGAAAAAACGACGCGATTTTATCAAGCAGGCCACGGGTCTGGGTGTCATCGGAGCGGCCGCTGCTGCCGGGATCTATGCCGCTCCCATGCTCAAAGACGATGAGACCCCCGTCCTGCGCCCGCCGGGTGCCGTACCGGAAGAGGAGTATCTCAACCTCTGCATCAAGTGCGGCCAGTGCCTCCAGGTCTGCCCTTACGACAGCATCCTGCTCGAGCCGGTGACCAGCGGCGCGGGGTATGGGATGGCTTACATCGATCCACAGGAGCGGGGATGCTACCTCTGCAATGCTTTCCCCTGCATCCTCGCCTGTCCCACCGGTGCTCTCGACCATGAACACGACGAGATCGAGAAGGTGCACATGGGGATGGCGGTGATCGTCCATGAGAGCGCCTGTCTGGCTCTCGAGAACAAGCCGGTACCCGAGAGCGCCATCGACCGGATTTACGACCATACCAAAGTCTTGAGCTCCGGAGAGCATGCTGCCCACAAAGTCGCCCGACGCGGCAGCGAAACCGAAAAAGAGGATCTCCAGAAAACACTCCTCGAGAAGCTCGATGTGTTTCGGGGAGGGGATAAGCAGTGTACGATTTGTGCCGATCTGTGCCCTTTCCACCCCGATCCCTCTACCGCCATCGGGATGGTGGCCAAAGGGGGCGGTTTTCTCCCCGAGATCCGCGAAGCGTGTGTCGGGTGCGGGGCGTGTGTGGAACTCTGTCCCACCGACGTGCTTGAGATCGTTCCCCGGGCGACATACGATGCGATTTATAACAAAGGAAAAACCCATGCGTAGTTTATTCGATCGGCGAACGTCTATCCCATATGGAGGCGGAGCTTCAGCCCTGCACTGCGGGACGGAAGTCCCGCCTCCTGACAGAAGGATGCATGGCGGGCTCATGAGCATGCTGTTTCCCCTTGTCGGCGCCCTGATTCTCGGCGGATGCAGCGGCAGTGACGACGCCAAACAGGCCAAACCTGCTGCCCAAAGCGCCGCGCCGGCTGCGATCAAAGTGACCGCCGGCGCGGTCGACACCACCGTCAAAAAAGAGGCATCCAGGGAAAACAGCGGGCAATTCTACTATGCCTACAACAAAGAGAAAAACGCAACCGACACCGGCGAAGAGAAGAAGGTACGCACCACCCTTGATGCCTACCTCAATATCCGATCCCCTTATGAGCGGGTGCGGATCACACTGCTCATCAAGCGGCTGAGCAAAAACTACATGATCAAA
>JALVQH010000108.1 GCA_027031505.1 Campylobacteraceae bacterium
ATCCACCAATCCCATTTATGTGTACCACCCCCTGGAGGGAACCATTCACGACGGCTGGGAAGGAGACGGTGTGGTAGTGCTGGCCGTTGACAAACTACCCAGCGAACTTCCCCGGGAAGCATCCGAAAGTTTCGGCCGCGCCCTGTTGCCCTTTGTGCCCACCCTTGCAGCAGCGGATTATGGGCAACCGTTTGAGTCACTGAACATCCCCACGGAATTTAAACGTGCCGTCATCGCCCATCAGGGTAAGCTTACACCGGATTTCACCTATCTGGAACAGTATTTAAATCTGGAATCCGGGAAGGAGTAAGTGAAGTTTATAGGGGAAATAGGGGAATAGGGGGAATAGGGAAATAGGGAAATAGGGGAATAGGGGAATAGGGGAATAGGGAAATAGGGGAATAGGGGAAATAGGGAAATAGGGAAATAGGGGAATAGGGGAATAGGGTGAATGGGGTGTTTAAATGGAAAATTAAAGTTGGTATGAATTGTCGAGAAAAGATTTGTTGACACTGGAGTTCGGCTCTTCTACACCGGTTAGAAGCTCTCCAAGTGGAGAAATATTTGACAAATCCCGCCCGGAAATCTAAAAAATTTTATGGGCAGGAACTGTGCAAATATCCGCAAACCTACTTTCGGGATGAGTGGATTGGTAGCGTAAAATAATACTTCGGGAGAGGTGTTTTTCTGGAAAAAATTCGGAACAGAAAGTTTTTCTGTTTATAATCTAAATGAATCAATTTTGTTTCAAACTCACCCGAACCGAATCCACAAAATTCAAAATACGAATTAAATCCTCTGTTTTGTTGCGATACAACTTTTTTGAGGATGAGACCCTGTTCAGAGAATCGGAGGAAATTCCAGCAATTACTTCCCGGGGTGCAGAATAATCGGATAAATTGCTTTCTGTAAATCCTCTATCAGAAAAAGGAGAATTATTCTTTTTTACTTCGGGAAACACCCGGGTCAGATTCCCCTGTTGGGTATTTTCGAGAACAGGTCCCTTTTTATTCGGCGCGCGGGAAGGAGTCTTTTTCTCCAGTGCACCACGGGTCTTTCCCGGAGAACGCGTTTTTCGAACCAGCTTCTTCAAAATATTGTAAGTCTCTCTGGTACGGGGATTATTCGGTTCGTATTTAAGAATAATTTCATAGTATTGTAAAGCCCGGGAGAACTGCTTGCTCTGCAGGGCAATACTGGCCTGCAATCGAAAATAATTTAAAATATTGTCCAAAAGATTCCGCGCAGTTTTGTTCTGAGGATCAATTTTAAGAATCTGGTCGATGTACATCAGTGCATTATCATCCCGGGGACGCGAATACCTCTGACGATCGTAGGCCTCCTTCAATTTTTGCAGAAGTTTTTCCACATCCTGGGTGTTTGCTGCAACAGAGGGAGTATTGGTTTTTAAACGCGATTTAATGATTTGAATCCGTTTCCGGGCTAATTCACTGGTTTCCGACCTGGGATGGATAATGACTACCTCCTGATAAAGCGACATGGCTTTCCGGTAATTCCCGGATTCGTACAAACTTTCCGCACGATCGAAAATTCGCGACACCAATGCCTCTTTCCTTTGCGCTTTTTCGTAACGAATGCCCAAAACTAAAAGCCCAATAATGAGGATTAAAATCCCGAGAACTCCCAGAATGCGTTTATAACGATGAAATGGCTCAGGAGACTCGGAGTAAACCCGCACCCGTACTTTACGGGGTCGGGAAGATTTGGGAGGTTCAGGTGCTTTGGGGACTTTCTTTTTCACAACCTCCGGTTGTTTCTCAGTATCCTGAACTTCTTTGGAAGGGAATGAAGGTTTATCTTGCAAAGGACGATTCTTACCGGATGATACCGAAGATGGGGGAGTTTTTGCACTGGAGGTCACTGGAG
>JALVQH010000109.1 GCA_027031505.1 Campylobacteraceae bacterium
GCGCAACCATCGTGCTGCTTTACTGGGGCGGACTGCTGGACAAGATCCTCCTGTTTACCGAGCTCAAAGTGATCGTCATCAGTCTCTCCAAAACGCTTTTGCTGATCCTCTCCAAACTGATTGGTTTTGTGTTTAACTCATGGGTCACTCCGATCCTCGAAGTGTTTGCGTTAAGCTATATCTTTACCTGGCTTGAAGAGAAGTTGGGGAAGAACAATCCTCTCATCCGCCTGCTTGACGGGATCGGCCGTATGATCAACCATGGACTGTTTTTTCTCACCCACATCAACCGCCGATATCTCGATCCTATCCTGAACGACCACATCAGCCGCAGCAGCCAAAGAGCCGGCCATGCCCTGCTGCGCTATATCGATACCAAAAAGATCGACTATGAGTATGAGCAGTTTGAGCGTTTTGAGCGGACGATCCTCGACGGTCACATCGACGCCTATCACCGTTTCAAGGGGATGGAATCGATCACCGACAAGCGTACGCTCTACACCCTCATCAACCGGCACACCGATGACAACCTCGAGATCGTCGGATTTCTCTCCCGCAATGCGAAAGGGGATCTCCTTCCCGAGTCGGTCGAGGACAGCTTCTACCACGATGTTTTTTTCCTCGAGGGATTTGCCTCCTCCCATCGGCATGGCGTACGACACGAAGAGACCGACCATCCCGACCACACCGACTTCTGGGTGCTCAACACAAGCAAATACCCCTTTACGCTCCATTCCCACAGTGGACACGTTCCCGCCACCGGGATCCCGCCCCATTCGGTGCAATTGATTAAAACGGCACACCCGCAAGACTACAGCGACGGCGATATTTACGGTGAGTTTCGCGGACGGACGGAGACGCTGGTGCCGATCGAGCCGAGACGGTGATAATGAGGAATGAGGAATGAGGAGTGAAGAGTTTTGGTCTGCGTTGCTTCGCAACGCTTTTGTTTGGAGGCGGGACTTCAGTCCCGCGGTGCAGGGCTGAAGCCCTGCCTCCACAGATCGTTACGCGTTGCCCTGGGCGGCTTGTTCTTTGGCGATCTCTTCGCGTACCATGTCCATATCGAGAGCAACCACCTGCTCGATGATATCCTTGAGGGCTTCTTCGGGCATGAGACCGGGCTGGGAAAAGACAATGATCCCCTCTTTGAGCATCATGGTGGTGGGGATGGAGCGGATCTGGAAGTGTCCGGCGAGCTCCTGCTCCTCTTCGGTGTTGACTTTGCCGAAGACAATGTCGGGGTAGTCTTCGGAGGTTTTTTCGTAGATGGGTGCAAACGATCGGCACGGCGCACACCACGGTGCCCAGAAATCGATGATGACGATTGGGTTGTTTTCGACGGTTTCGTTGAAGTTGGCAGCGGTCAGAGTGGTCAAAGCCATAATAATGTCCTCATATGAAAATAAGTCGTCATTATGCCCATACGGAGCTGAAATTATACTGTCCACCGATCCCGCAGCATCCCTGCGACGTACCAGCGCCCCTGATAGGGGGCGAGGATGACCACGATCCCCTGCCAGTCGTAATCGGCTCTCCTGGAATGGGGATTGGTGTGGCGGAAGCTGTAGCCTCTGAGCGTACCTGATCCCTTCCCGGGGAACCCCCGCAGCCGGTTGCCGAGTTTCGACACATGATTGATCGACGCCGGGTCAAGGGCGAGTTCGTGGATGTAATGCCACAGATCCTTCTGGATCAGATCCCCCCGCCCGGATGTGTGTCCCCAGTCGAGTGGTTGATTGTTTTTCCAGTAGGTTCTGAAAAGTTTCCGGGTGAAAAGTTTGTCGTCATTGCTCCCGAAGTGTGTCCTTTCCGAAAGGCGGATACCCCGGGTGGGGTGAATGAGTGAGAGAATGGTGGAGAGGTCTTTGTCCGAGAGGGC
>JALVQH010000110.1 GCA_027031505.1 Campylobacteraceae bacterium
TCACCGACACGGGAGACTTGGGGGCATCGGCGAAAGCTGATGCGGTAAACAACAATGTCGCAACGATCCATGCAACTAAAGATTGTTTCATTCATATCCTTTCGTGATTTTTCGTGTTGCGCGTTACGAGTTACGCGTTACGCCTGAGACTTTCTGCTCTTTTGCGTAACACGCAACACTTAACTCGCAACACGCAGAACGTAACGCATAACTCGTAACACGGAACACGCCCAATGCGCTACCGCGCATTGATCGATTGCTGAAGCTTCGTCAACATCGAGAGAATGTGGTCGGCTCGGTCGATCCACTCTTTTCCCAACTCTCTGTCGATATAGCCAATATCCATGCCGATATATACTTGCGTGGCAAATTCGGCGGCAGAACCTTTGGCGATGTCCAGAAATCTTATTTTTTCTTTCACAGAGCCCTTTTCCATCCTTTCAGCAATGTTACTCGGGATGGAGAGACCGGATCGTGTGATCTGGTCTCGGAAACCGAAGTCACGGCTCTCGGCAAACGCCTTGTAAACATCTGCCGAGAGCCGTGCACTGACTTTCCACACTTCCAATCGTTGACATCTCATTATCACACAACCTCCCTGCGTAACTCATAACACTTAATGCGTAACACGCTATTTCACCCTCACATCAAACTCAAACGTATGCCGTGTCGCGCCGGTGATTGTTCCAACATTAAGCCGCGCCACCGTCCCGTTGCAGTCGGCGTTGTCGCCGTCGATCGCGTCGGTACGGGGGGTGCCGTCGTGGGTGAGGGTGCCGGGGATGTAGCGGGTGTTGGGCGGGATCACGTCGGTGAAGACGATGTTTTGGATCGATTGTCCCGCGGCGTTGCCGCCGATGTAGTAGGTGATCGTGTAAGTGATCCGGGTGCCGGTGTGGATCGCATGGTCACTGCTGTGGACGGTGGCGTTTTTCTCCGCCGTGAACCAGTAGTCCCGAATCTCCCAGATCCCAGTATCTTCATCACTTCCGGTGCGAACCACCACATCGACCACCCCCGGACGATCGACACCGGTCGTGGTGTTGCTCTCGGTGGTTGCCCGGAACACCTCGTAACTGCGATGCCCCGGTGCCGTCGTATTGTCATCGGGAATATCACCGAGGAGGAAAAGCGTCACATTCTGGTCGGCATGGAGGGTGAGGTGAGTGACAAGCGTCTCGTTGCCGTCATAGACACCATTGCCGTCATCGAGAAAGATCCGGAAATGGGTCGGAGCGAAATCGCTGGTGGTGTTGTGGTCGTACGTCAGGGTGAGATTGTCGTCGCCGTTCCCCTCGTTGGTGACGCGGAAGGTCAACACCCGATCGGTATCCCCGGCCGCTACCTTGACTGGCGCGTTATCCTCCCATGCTACCTGCAGATCGACGATCTGATCCACAACGAAGGTGTCGGTGTTGCTGCTCAAGCTGGAGGGGATGCCGCTGACGACATAGGCGATCTGTGCCTCGTTGGCAATCGCAGTACCCGAAAGAGTACCCCGGGCATGCAACGCCACAATCATGCTTGACAATAGCGCTATGATACTAAAAATTTTTTGCACGTGTCATCCCATACATTATTAAGCGACATAAATTATACCACAAAAAAGTCAAAAAGCAATATTATATAATATTTTTGAGAATGGAGCGGCCTCCGCCATCCACTCGAGAGCAGTAATATTGACATGACCGTTGAAATCAATAGCCGACGCCGGGACGGCAAACGTGCAGCGGAAAGGCTCAGACGTCTCGGGGGTCGACCAGCTTCCCGGCGATAGCCGAGGCGGCGGCGACGGCGGAGTTGGCAAGGTAGATCTCACTCGTACGCGCACCCATCCGGCCGACGAAGTTGCGGTTGGTGGTGGCGACGCATTTTTCTCCATCTCCAAGGATTCCCATGTACCCACCCAGACACGCACCGCAGGTGGGATTGCTCACCACGGCACCCGCTTCGATAAGGGTCTCGATGATCCCCTCTTTCTGTGCCTGGAGGAAGATCTTCTGTGTTGCCGGGGTGACGATCATCCGGGTGCGGCGGGCGACCCGCCTGCCCTTGACGATCTGGGCAGCAATCCGCAGATCTTCGAGGCGGCCGTTGGTGCAGCTGCCGATCATCACCTGATCGATACTCAGATCGTCCGCGACGGCCTCCTCCATGCTCCGGCCGTTGCTCGGCAAAAAGGGATACGCTACGACGGGCGAGAGTGTCTCCAAATCGATGGTGATCACCTGTGCATAATTGGCATCGGGATCGGAGTGGTGGATTTTGGGCTCGGCACGCAGTCCGCCGTTGGCCTCGGCACGTTCATCGAGGTAGGCTTCGGTGATCGCATCAACGGCAAAAATGCCGTTTTTGGCGCCCGCTTCGATCGCCATGTTGCACATGCTGAAGCGATCGCTCATATCCAGATGCTGCACCCCGTCTCCGGTAAATTCGAGTGCTTTGTAGAGTGCGCCGTCCACACCGAGAATGCGGATGATCTCAAGGATAATGTCCTTGCCGTAGACGTGTTTGCCGGGCTTGCCTCTGAGCTCCACTTTGATCGTCTCGGGGACTTTGAACCAGTTGCCCCCCGTGATGATCGCGAAGCTGATGTCGGTACTCCCCATCCCGGTCGCGAACGCCCCGAGTGCCCCGTGGGTGCAGGTATGGCTGTCGGCACCGATGATCACATCGCCGGGGATCACGAGTCCTTTTTCAGGGAGCAGTGCGTGCTCGATCCCCATGTCTTTTTCGT
The DNA here is from genome assembly GCA_027031505.1 of Campylobacteraceae bacterium. Taxonomy (GTDB): domain Bacteria; phylum Campylobacterota; class Campylobacteria; order Campylobacterales; family Sulfurovaceae; genus S017-3. The sequence goes on from JALVQH010000110.1 coordinate 2,738, forward strand.
CGAAGAAGTATTTCAGATCGTGCTTGCAGGCAAAGTCCCGGCTGATCTTCGCCTGATTGGCACTCGCGATGTCTTTGGCGGGGATGTAATGATCCATCACGATCGCAAATCCGTCCGGGTTGGCCAGCTTCTTCGCACCACTCTCCTCAAACGCCCGGATCGAGATGGGGGTTGTGATGTCGTTGCCGATCGTCATATCGATCGGCACACGGACGATCTCCCCGGCGTATACATCACGCCCGGCGTGTTCGGAAAAAATCTTTTCGGTTATGGTCTGTCCCATTGTGTTGTCCTTCGTATGTCTGTTGACGCGATTATAGCGGAAAGTGGGTTAGTGTTGTACCAGAAGGGTAGAACCTGGTTTCAACGACTTTATCGGTCACAGAACCAATAATCATAACTTTTCTACATCAAATATTCGGGTATTGCCTGGTGTAATAACAGGATTATCACCAGAAATCTTCGAATGACCTGCCGGTAGTCCTTCAGATTTTTTTCACGCACGTCTCATTTCGTTTCGCCCTCTCAAACATTCAGACTACTTGTTGGTGTGGTGATATTAGAGGTGCCTAATGTCAATTCCGATATACTGGCACGTGTGAATGCCTTGTGCCGATGGATTTTTTTGGATAGCTTGAGAGTTTTCCAGAAAAAATCATGCCCAAAAATGAGGCAATCTGCCCCGGAAAACCTTCAGTGGAAGAACAAAAATCTTTCCATGAAAAAATGATACAGGAGTGTGCAACAGCACATCAGAAAACCATACATCAGTACGTAGTGCATAGAAACCGCCCGCCGGGCACCCCTTCTACCCGCTACCCGCTGATAATTTCGGAGAAATTATCTTATGCAAATCGACTGGAACAAAACCCCCCTCATCCCCGCCATCGCCCAGGAGGCCGAGACCGGCGAAATGCTGATGCTGGCGTACATGAACGAAGAAGCCTACACCCTCACCCTCTCCACCGGGTACGCCCACTACTTCAGCCGCTCCCGCCAGCGCCTCTGGAAAAAGGGAGAGAGCTCCGGCCACACTCAGGAGGTGGTTGATGTGATCCTCGACTGCGACGCCGACACGGTGCTGCTCAAGGTGAAACAGAACGGCGTGGCTTGCCACACCGGTCGCAAGAGCTGCTTCTTCACCTCCGTCACGCAGGAGAAGGAGATCCTCGCAGCCGAAGTGGACACCTCCGCTGTGTATGGGGTGGTTGATACCCTCTACCACACCCTCCTCGAGCGCAAACACGCCCCGGCGAAGCAGAAGTCGTGGACAAAGAAACTTCTCGACGCCCCCGCCCTCCTCCAATCGAAGATCCGCGAAGAGGCCGACGAACTCGCCCGCGCCATTGACAACGAATCGGACGAAAACGTCATCCACGAAGCCACCGATCTCCTCTACCACGCCCTCGTAGGCCTCGCCAGCCGCGACATCGCCCCCGACCGCATCAAACAGGAACTCGCCCGACGATTTGGCACCAGCGGCATCGAAGAAAAAGAGGCACGCACGAAATGACACCTATCCGAATAACAAATTACGGGACTAAAGTCCCTGCTCCTTTTCATAAAAGCGTTGCACAGCAACGCCTACTAAAACTATTCACTATTCACTATTCACTATTCACTATCAACCATGTCCTATAAAGTCAACAACGCCAAAAGCGCTTTCCACGCCTTCATGCTCTCGGTGGGCACCACCGTCGCCGAACCCGCGACTATCCTGCCGCTGCTGGTGCACCACTTCAGCAGTTCTCTCGTGCTGGTCGGTCTCTTCGCCTCCCTCCTGCGGGGCGGGGCGATCGCGGTGCAGCTGTTTGCCGCATTTTATGCCCAGAGTTACGACCGGGTGATGAAGTACATGCACCGGGTCTTCTTCTTCCGCTTTGCCTCCTGGTTTGCCGTGGGGGCGAGCATCTACCTCGTGGGGGATCGCAACCCGACTCTGACTCTGTGGCTGATCGGTCTCTTCTTCTTCACCTTCTCTTTCTCCGCCGGTTTCGGCGCGATCTATTTCAAGGAGATCATCGCTAAAGTCTTCGACTCCAAAGAGCGCGGCAGCGCCATGGCCAACCGCCAGCTCTTCTCCGCCGCCGGTGCCATCATCAGCGGCGGGGTCGCCGGGTGGGTACTGGAGCATTTTGAAGCGCCCGACAACTATGCCTTCCTTTTCATGATCTCCTCGTTTATCGTCCTGGCCGGCCTCATCGCCTTCGGCTCGATCGACGAACCCCCCAAGGCCAAAACCCAGGAGCGGGAAAAGAGCTTCCTCGCCTTTCTCAAAAACGCCCGCACGATCCTCCGAACCGACCGCCGGTTGCAATTGCAGATCATGGTTTCCCTGCTGGGCTACTCCTTTCTGCTGGCCATGCCATTTGTTATCATCAAAGCCAAAGAGACGGTATACCTGACCGGCTGGATGATCGGCGGCTTCATCACCATACAGATGATCGGCGGGATGATCGGCAACCTCTTTCTCTGGAAGCGCTTCGCCCCCGACTACACCCGGATGCTCACGGTGGCCTACAGCTTCATGATCACGGCATTTCTCATTGCCCTGTTTGCCGGGGGAGCGGTAATGTATGCCGCCATCTTCTTCATCTTCGGGATCGGGATGGACGGATTCCGTAACGCCGATACGAACCTCGTCCTCGAAATCGCCCCCGAAGACAAACGCCCCGTCTACGTCGCTATCCAGTCGACGCTGGTCTCCCTTGGGCTCTTCTTCTCGATCCCCGGCGGCTTCCTCCTCGAGTGGTTCGGTTACACCGTCCTCTACCTCATCACGCTCGCCATGCTTGTCACAGGACTTGTCTATACCCGTAAGCTCAAGCACCATATTCAGACACCTGATGCACCATAGTCTCCTGCATGTGACCGGTCGGAGACAACCCTGCCAAACCTGATCTATCTCGTTTTCAGGATCACCGACGCCAGCTCTTGTGGGATCGCTTCTATCCCGAAAAGCGGGAGTTCAGGTCGCTCTTCGTTCTTGTCAATGCTGTCGGGATGGTGAGCTTCGTCATCTACGGTACGCTTGCTACCCTCAAGACAACCTCATTCAATGCGGCTGGAATCGCCGTCATAACTTTCGCTGCAGCTGTCGGTGTCGGATCTGCCCTCTCCGGGCTCCATACCTCCTTGCGGTTCAATACTGCTGCCATCGTTGTCGTTTTCATCCCCGGTGCTACCCTGCGCATGATGATCTGCCGGCAGGAGTGGGATCTGCCAGGATTCTGATGCCT
>JALVQH010000111.1 GCA_027031505.1 Campylobacteraceae bacterium
ATACTACCCACACTGATACCATGAAGGTCAATGCCTGCGGCGGTATAGTCCGCTGCAGTCGGTGCCTGACCGTTTGTACCGTTGGTGTCGGCGTAGGCTTCTATCTTGGCGATGGCTTTATCCTGAGCTGTTTCACCGCTGCTGCCACATCCATTTATCAGAGCTATCCCAATCAGAGAAGCCAGAGCAATATAGGCTAACCGTTTCATGGTCGTTTCCTCCTTCTGTGCAGATCTACCCCCCCATACTATCTGAAAAATGTTCTAAAAATGTTCTGTTTTTGCATTTGTTTACACAAAAATGCCTCTTTAATAAAAAATCCACAAATATTGATCAAAAAAAGATATAATCTGAGCATGAAACTGTATAAAAAACTTCAAACCGTTATCCAAAGCAACGACAAACGGGTTTTGTTTTTGTGGAGTTTTTATATTGGGTTTTTGTTTGAAATGAGTGTGGCAGCAACCCTGGATACTTTGACCGGGAATCGGGTCGATGTGTACATTGATCTGAGTTTTCTCGTGCTGACGGCGATAAGTTTTGCTATCTATTATCGCACACGCAGTGTCAAATGGGGCACATACAGCCTGACGCTGCTGGCGACACTGACGACGTATGCACTCTTTATCTCGAGCCATTACACTACGACGATTTTTTATACCATCGTGCCGTTGGGGTATTTTCTCCTCTTCTCCCTGCGTGAATCGTTTGTCTATACATTTATCCACTACGGGATTGTTATCGGGATCTATTGGTATGCCCGTCCGCTTCATCCCGATGCGTTTGGGTTGCACGATATTTTTTATCTTGAGACGGCGTTTACCGGTGCGTTGATGATCGTGATCATTGGTGTGGCGTATCATTTGACGATTGAGAATTCTTTTGTCCGTCTGAACGAGTCGAATCGGCGCAATGCCATTCTCCTCCAGGAGATCCACCACCGGGTCAAGAACAACCTCAACATCATCTCCTCGCTCCTTGGCCTCCAGCAGTTGGAACAGACCGATCCGGCTGTCCATGAGATGCTGCGCAAAAACCGCCTGCGAATCAACTCCATCGCCACGGTGCATGAGATCCTCTACCGTCAGGGCAATTTCGGGGAGATCGATCTGCATGACTACCTCCATGAGATCGCGCAGCAGGTGATCGGGATGTATGACTGTGACGCGCAGATCACCATCTCCAATGAGCACATCACGTGGCCGTTTGCCTACGTGCTTAAACTCGGGATCATCACCAACGAGCTCATCATCAACTCCATCAAACATGCATTTCACGATCACTGCGGTCAGATCGAAATCACTCTGGAGCGAGCAGAGGGGGCGATGGTCTACCGCTATCGTGACAGCGGAAATGTCCCGGTGGATGCCGCGATACTGAGCAGCTCGGAGGGACTGGGGCACCATTTGCTCACCATCATGGTCGAAGAGATGGATGCAATCATGCATATGACGACCGAAAGGGGGCTGGCTTATGCCATCACGATACCACAACACGGATGATCCGGCACGGATCCTGATCGTCGAGGATGAGCGGGTGCCGGCGGAGTTTCTCAAACGGTTTATCCGCAAACAGGGTCATGAAGTGGTGGGAGTGTGCGATACGGCCGAAGCGGCCATCGAAACTGCCGTCGAAACCCGCCCGGACATCATTTTTATGGATATCCTTCTCAAAGGCTCCCTCACCGGAGCCGAAGCGGCCCTCCGGATCGCTGATCGGATTGAGACGCGGATCATCTTCCTCACCGCCCACTCCGATCCCGAGATGATCGAGTACGCCCGGGAAGCCGGAGCCGTCAACTACCTCGTCAAACCCTACCGCGACGACCAGATCCTCGCCGCCCTCCAGCTGGCACTGGGGACAGAAACCGTA
>JALVQH010000112.1 GCA_027031505.1 Campylobacteraceae bacterium
GTATTTTCAAAAATATTCGCTATAAAAATAGAAAATATGAAAGGGGTTTGGGCTTCAAGCCCAACAAAATGCGTCAGCATCATTTCTTGGAGTTCTGTGGGACTGAAGTCCCATCCCCTGATGATGGTAGCATTCGCCACCCGAGTAGAACAGCAGGGTCATTGGATGGTTTTGAGATGCTCCACCAGTTTTTCCGGTTTTACAAATCCGGTGAGGAATTTCTCCGGCAGGGGGTTGCCCCGGCTGTCAAAGAAGAGGAGATTGGGTGCGCCGAAGAGGTGGAATTTTTTGAGGAGTTTGTCGTCGTCGTCGGTGTATTTGGTGATGTCGATCTGGATGAATTTGAAGCGTTTTAGCGCTGCCTGGACGGCCGGATCGGGGAAGGTGATCTCCTCAAGTTCGGTGCAGGCTGCGCAGTTGGCTTTGCCGATATCGACCATGACCGGTTTGCCCGCAGCCTTGACCTCCTGCATCAGCCGCGCGTAGGAGTACCCCTGACGGGCGGCGCGGTCGATGGGTTTTTCGGTGACCGTTGTGGCCGTTGCGCTGCCCCCTCCGAGGTGATCGAGGGGATGGATGAGGGAAGTGGAGCCGCTCACCCAGCCGACGAAGAGGAGGGCGCCGTAAAGCAGGAGCGTCAAGGCAAAGAGTTTGATGAGGCGCCAGGCTCCTTTGGATGCTGAGGTCTCAAAGGGATTCATGTACAAAGCCGTACCCATCAGGAGCAGGGCGCTGAGGAGCATCATCATCCCGCCGCTGAGCAGGCTGCGGAGCATATACAGAGCCATCATCAGCATCAGTACACCGAAGATCTCCGAGACGCGGGTCATCCAGCCGCCGGGTCTGGGCATGAATTTGCCGGCACCAAGCCCCACGAGAAGCAGCGGCATCCCCATCCCGATGCTCATGATAAACAATGCCCAGCCCCCGAGCCACGCATCCCCGCTCCGGGAGATAAAGAGGATCGCACCTCCCAGAGGTGGAGCGACACACGGACCGACGATGAGGGCGGAGAGGGCGCCCATGACGGCGGTGCCGATCAGCCCCCCTTTCCCCTGGGCGTTGTCGCTCACTTTGGTGAGTTTGGATTGCCACGAAGCGGGGAGTCCGATCTCATAGTAGCCGAAAAGGGAGAACGCCAGCGCCACGAACACGAGGGCAAAGAGGACGATCACCCATGGCTTGGCAAAGGCTGCCTGGATGTCGGCACCGGCCAGTCCGGCGATCACCCCGACGATGGTGTAGGTCAGCGCCATTGCCAGCACATACACCAGCGAGATGAAAAAGCTCTGCCATTTGGGAGGGGGTGTGTCGGCTTCTTTGTTTGTGTTGGCTTGAGAGACGATGATGGAGCTGAGAATCGGGATCATCGGGAAGATGCACGGGGTGAGTGCGAGCAGCAAGCCGAAGATGAAGAAGAGGAAGAGGATGAAAAAGGAGCTCTCTTTGGTAAGCACCTCGGCGATTCTGGCGACGTTGCCCTCCCGGGTGAGGCGGGCGATTTTGGCGAAGAGTCCTTCATTGGAGAGGTTGGCTTGAGAAGAGGTGGTTTGGGAAGTTTTATTCGGAGTGACTTGAGCGGTTGTGACACCATTGGATGGTTGGTTTGGCTCGTTGGTAACGGCAGGTGATTTGGCGGCGGCGCTTTCGGCTGTTTTTTCGCGCGCCTCCTCTTCGGCAAGCTCCTTGAGCTGCTGCTGCTCGGCGGCCTCCTCTTCGCTGAGTTGGGGGGCGGCAGGCATTTCAAGCTTGAAGGTGCGTGTCTGGGGATTGTAGCAGATGCCCTCATCGGAGCATCCGGCCATGTGTATTTCAAGTGTAAATGCTCCGTTGATCCCCTTGTCCCGCAGTTGTTTCAGGGGGACATCGATCGTCTGCGTGCCGTAAAAGACGGGGTTGGGATCCCCTTCGACGGTGACCGGATCGGGTTTTTGGATCGTGAGTTCCACTTTTTTGGGCTGGGTGATGAGGTAATGGAGATCCTTGATATAGGCGTGGATCTTGTCGCTGAGGATGATGGCAGTCTTGAGGGTGTCATTCTCGACCTTGGCGACAGCTTTGAAGGCATCCTGTGGGTCAAGAAACGTTTGCTGGGGCAACCCCTCGATTTGGCCGAATCCGGCGGCGATAGCGCTCCATGGGGTGACAAAAAAGGATAAAAGTACCAAAAAAGATCGAATAAGCTTCATGCATGTCCTTCCTGCAAGCTTGTATAGTGTAAAGTTGTGGAGAACTATAACGTAGAGAAATTAACAAGAGGCTAACATCGACAATGAAAATGATTAAGTGGGAAGAGTGGGGAGACAAAGCATTTGCACGAGCGCGGGAGACGGGACGAGCGGTTTTTCTCTGGATCACTTATCGGGGATGCCGGGCATGCGCCCGGATGGAAGAAGAGAGTTTTGCCGATCCTGAAATCACAGAAAAAATCCATACACAGTTTGTTCCCGTGCATGTTGATCGGGATGAGCACCCCGATGTCGATCGCCATTTTCAGCGGGTGTTTCATGCCATGCTGGGCAAAGAGGAGGGATGGCCGCTGACGCTGTTCCTTGCTCCGGACTATACGCCGCTGCACATGGCAGCATATGTTCCGCCTGAAGCGCGCGACGGAATGATGGGGATGGAGACGCTGCTTGATCTGGTGGCGAAACAGTATGCCGCAGATCCGGAAGCATTGAGTCAAAAAGGGAAAAACGCATTGTCACAGCTATTGCCAAAACAAAGCATCGAAGCGACGCAGATTGATCCAGAAGCACTTGCGACGGTTTTGCGCAGACAAATGCATGATGCCTACGACCCCAAACATGGAGGTTATGGAGAAACCCCCAAATATCCTCATATTGGATTGCTGATGGCCGGTTTGCAGCTGCATGCATATGATGGGGGAGTTGAGCCGTTCCATTCATTGCGGTACACACTCGATCGCATATTGGAAGCTCCGATCTGGGACACGAAGAACGGGGGAATGTTCTGCTGTACGCTGGATGAGGCATGGCAGGTTCCGCAACACCGGAAACATTTGGCTGAGAATGCAATGATGGTACGTGTTTTGCTTCGTGCAGATGCGATGGCAGACGATTCAGACAAACGCTATAGCGAAGCTGCGTATGCATTGTGTGACTGGGGATTGAAGTCTATGAGAGATTCGATAAGCGGCTTATGCATCCATGGAGAGATTGATGGTGCGAAGGATACCCGCATCTTCACCGCCCCCAATGCCCTCATGGCCACAGCTCTTCTCATCGCCGCCCAGTCCGAAGAGCGCTTCCGTCCCGATGCACTCGAGTTGCTCCACCGGCTGATGGAGATGATGCTTTCTGGATTTGAATTGCATCATCAGCTCGGGACTTCTGATACGACAACCTATCTGGTCGATTATGCTGCGTTGGGATTGGCGCTGCTTGCAGCATACGATTTGACGCAGAATGAACATTTCCTTGCCACGGCCGGAGAGATTGCCGGTGCGGCTATCCGACGCTTTTATGACCGGGGGTTCTGGGCGGTCGGGGATGGGGAGTGGCGTGATCCGACCGTCTTCGTCGATACTACTCTGCCGTCGCCGGCAGCGACGATCACCCATGTCCTTCACCGCCTGAGCCGGGAACTGGACGGGGACTACGCCCCGTTTGTCCAGCAGACACTTGCTGTCTCGTCGTACCAGTTGATGCGCCGTCCCATCGCCAAGGCGGGGATGGCGGAGGTGGCGCTGCAGGTGTATGGAGAGGGTAGCAAGTAACGGGTAGAGGGCAGATGTGATCGCAGGCGCAGACCCATGTGTCAGCCCGGGTGGCGAATGCCGCCGTCACAAGTGGGGGACTTCAGTCCCACCAAACGCGACTGAAGTCGCGTCCCCATTAGTCGCATGATGCGTTGAAATTTTTACAGGGAGAAAACATGGTTTGCCAGCTCAGGATTGATTTGAAGGGGGCGAAGCCTCCCATCTGGCGGAGGATTGTGATCGATGCTTCCGGGAGTCTGTACGATCTGCATTGTGCGATTCAGGGGGCTTTCGGATGGTACAACGGTCATCTGCATGGCTTTTATCAGGGGCGTACGGTGTTCGGCATACCGGATAGTGAGTACGATCTGCATCGAACGGTCGACGAACGCACCACGCTGATCGCGGATGTATTGAGACGTGAGGGGGATTCGCTCGAATACGAATACGACTTCGGTGACGCATGGATACACAAGATCAAACTCGAAAAGATCCTTGACCAATCACCGGCAGAGACCCTTCCAGCCTGCATCAAAGGGAAAAATGCCTGTCCACCGGAAGACATCGGAGGATTGTGGGGGTATTACGATTTTCTCGAAGTGATCAACGATCCGGAGCATCCCGATCATGCCGAGATGGCCGAATGGATCGGGGAAGATTCGTTCGATCCGACCGATTTCGATCTCCAGCTGGCCAATGGCAGGATGACGGATGGGTGTCTGGAGCCGAGTGACTGGTAAACGATATTGACACTTCAGGCTGTATGGGTATGTTCAAGCGGCAGATAGATGCTTGGGACCCATGAGCGGGTGAGCGGATTTTTTCAGGGAGCTATGGAGTCGAGAGGGGTGGAACGCACCTGCGATGCCCACTCGCAATAAACCATTTCCCATCCTTTGAAGACCACGATTACCCCTCTCTCATTGCCTTGTGGATTGTACTGCTTGAGCTGTTCTCGGGCTTTGTCGATCTGCCTCTCCAGCTCCGCTTGACTAAATTTATTTTTGGGAATATATTTCAACTCGATCACCCCTTCGATGATCTCATCTTCGATATTGGGGGCTCTTTTGAGATGGATATCGACAAATCCTTTGTTTCTCTCCTGTTCTGTGAGGACGCCATAGTAGGGGCTGAGCCCCAGATAGGCGGTCAAAAACCCTTTGACAAAACTCTCACCGCTGATGTAGTCTCTTACCCTTGAGCGCTCTTTGATCTCATTGGCCAGGTAGTGAAAAACATGGAGTGAGCCATCATACGCAAACGCATTGAGGGTCTCTTTGAAGGCATCAAGGTCGATGTCAAAGATCTCACTCTCTTCCAATGCCTGCTGGATATACTCCGCCATGATGCGCTGGATGGTTTGGTTGGGGATCGTGAAATAGAGTTGTCCCCGGTAATATTTGTCAAGAGTGATCAATCCCAGATAATACAGCAGTGCGATAAAGTTATGGCTTCTGGTCAGTTCAAACGCAGAGAAGCTGTCTTTGAGCTCCAAAGCGGTGACATATCCCTTGCCAAAGAGTTCCTGCAAAATCGAGAAGTTCCCATTGAGCTTCTGGTCGGTATAGACCAAATAACGCAGTTTGCTGTAATCGGTTCGGACATTGAGATCGACGAGATTCTCAGGTGGTTCGCCTGTCAAGATAAGATTCTTTACATAGTATAAAATCATGTCGGTATTGTAGATGGTGTGTTTTACTTGTTTATTGAATCTATAATGGTCATACCAATCATCGATCTCCAGTTTTCGGGTAATGTCGTAGTGTGCCAGGAGTTGTGCCAGCTCTTCTCTGGTGACACCGACTGCATCGTTGAAGGCATACTCATTGGTGAGGTTCACACCGATATTGCTTCCACTCGTGACATCATACATCGCCAGGGGACTCACCCCGGTGATGAACATCTTCTTCAGAGCCGAAGCGTTGTCGCTTGTACCGGCCTTGAGGAGCTTGAAGAACTCTTTGTAGATCGCTTCGCTTTGGCTGCTGACAAGCTTCTGGTAGTCGGTGTGGTTGTGCATCAGGATGTTGTTGATGAAGTTGTCGTATTCGTCGATCATGACATAGAGAGGGAGGGATTCTTTCTGACAATATTCAAAAACAAGCCCCAGGTTTTTGTGTGCTGCTCTTTGCATATCGATCTGTAAGTTGAGGTGATATTTATCGATAAAGGCGCTCATCTTCAGGTTGCAGTGAAAGCTGAAGTTCTCGTCGATATCCCCTTGGGT
>JALVQH010000113.1 GCA_027031505.1 Campylobacteraceae bacterium
CAGTTAGAGAAACTTTAATGAGCATTGCCCATGAAATGCTGTCACTCCACAACCACACCAGCAAAAATACGGCATACAGGAGAAGGATTGTTCCGGTGATGATACTGGCAAGCTTCATGGCTTTCATGCAGGCTTCCTTTCTTTTTTGAGGATGACAATGTACCCTTCACGTTTCCACAGGAGGAGCATTCGTCGGATATCTTTTTCCATCGTAACCACTTCCCATCCATCAGCAGCATTAGCATTGAGAAACTCAGAGAAACGAATGGGGTTGACTCTGGACTCTCCCAGCAGCAGAGAACCGAGCATCCCTTCTTGATAGATGACCACTTTGTACTGCACCATGGATATCCTTTCAGGTTTGGTGAGAGACATTATACCATTGTTATGCTATCCGTGGTATGATACATCAAAATAATGCGGAGCATAGCAATGAAGATATTGATTATCGAAGACGATCCGGAATTGTCGATGATTCTCACAAATTATCTTGAGAAATACGATATGGAAGTCATCAGTGCCGAAGATCCCTATCTCGGCCTCTCTTTGCTGACCCAGAATCCCATCGACCTGGTCATCCTCGATCTGACCCTGCCGGGAATGGACGGTCTGGAAGTGATTGAAAAGATCCGAGCCGAATCGGATGTACCGATCATTATCTCTTCGGCACGCGATGACATTACCGACAAAGTGATTGGTCTGGAGCGGGGCGCAGATGATTATATGCCCAAACCCTACGATCCCCGTGAACTGGTAACCCGCATCAAAACCATCTTACGGCGCGCAGGAGGTTCAAAAGAGAGCAAAGCAGCCGACGAAGAAATGCTGTTCCGTGTCGATACACTTGGGCGTGTGATCCTGTTCCGGGGGCGGCCGCTTGATTTGACGGCAGCGGAATTCGATGTCCTCTCGATGCTGGTGCAGCATAAAAACGGTTCCGTTTCCCGTGAACAGCTCCTCTACGAGAGCGAACACATCGATGACGAAAGTTCGATCAAAAACATCGACGTAATCATCTCCCGCATCCGACACAAAATCGCCGAGATTGATCCCGACCATGTATATATCAAACCGGTACGCGGTGTGGGGTACCTTCTGACCGACCGCATATAGAGGCTGGGTGTGAAACACATTTCGGTTACAGCGTTTGTTCATATCCTGTTTTCGGTTGCGCTGGCAATCCTCGTGGCAACGTTGTATTATTTTGTCTCGACCAGCCAGCAAAAAAACAAAATTGCAGATCTGCAGCGCAATAAATTTATCGCTGAAACTCTGGCCAACAGCCTGAATGTAGCCGTTCCCGATGCCAAACTGTATAAATTTTTCAAAGACCTGGAACTCAAAAAGCTCCCGGTTGATCGTATCGGGAAAATGGTACAGCAAAAAGGAAAAACCATCTTCTATACCGGGGATTCGAATGCGCCGGATGTACGGATCTTTACCATCGGGGACGGGCATTATTATATCTATGTGGATATGCCGGGTTATCGGATGATGCTTGTGGACAACCGCTCCCAGAAACAGATTGCCGAGATTGCCGAAATCGTCGGAGGAATTCTGTTTGTTTTGATTCTCCTGCTGTATTATATGGTGCTCAAGAAACTCTACCCGCTCAAAAAGCTCCACCGCCAGATCGAACAGTTTGCCGCCGGGGACTTGAACATCAAAATCGCCTACGACAGCCACGATGAGATAGGGAGGATTGCCGAGAGCTTCGACAAAGCCATCGGTCACATCCGTCAGCTGATGAGTTCCAAAAACCTCTTCATGCGCAACATCATGCACGAGCTCAAAACCCCCATCACCAAAGGGCGTATCGTCGCCGAAACCATCGAAAATGAAACAGCCGGCAATTTTCTGATCCGTGCTTTTGAACGGATGAATGAGCTCATTTCGGATCTGGCTGATGTGGAACGGATCACAATGTACGATTTCAAGCCAACTTTTGAAGATATTTTTCTCCAGGACGCCATCCAGCGTACCGAACGCATCCTCCTTGCCGATCCGACGCGCTACACCATTTCGATCACTGATCGCCCCATTCGCACCGACATCAAACTCCTCGCACTGGCACTCAAAAATCTTCTCGACAACGGAATCAAATACAGCTCCGACAAACACGTCACCCTTACCACCCTCGGCAACCGTCTCGAAATTCGCTCCAAAGGCAAACCGCTCAAAGAAGATTTTACTTTTTATATTGAGCCTTTTTCACAGGAAGAGAAGCGCTCACAGGGCTTTGGTTTGGGTTTGTATATCGTTCACAGCATCCTCGAGAAGCTTGGATACCCTTTTCGTTATACGTACGATAATCAAAAGGGGGAGAATGTCTTCAGTATTGTCATCAATAACTAATGAATGGCTAAAGGAAACTTCCAAACACATACACGGCATACCCTGTCGCTACTGCAATCAGCAACACCATCGCCCATCGCCTGAAAGCGGATAAAAAGGATAATACAGCATACCCAGCCACAACCCACCCGGAAAGCATATGCTCGCTTGTTACCGTCGGCATTGAAAACAGCTGCGTCAATATATTGTCAACTGCCCCACCCTCTCCGACAAAGTGGAGGAGCAACGACAGAGGATAAAACAGAATGAATCCAACCGACAGTAGAGGCGAAAGGAGTTGATACGGAGTTGTCAACGGAAAAATTCCGTGCACCAGCGGCTGCATCAGCACAAAGATCCCAACAGGGATACACAGCAGAGAAATCCAGCGGGCATGAACCCCCCGGCAGTATTGCAAAACAAGAAAAATATAAAAAACACCGGCTACCGAAAGCCAGAATCCCAACGAAACAATCAGCAAAGGGAACAGTGCCAGCAATGCAAGCGTGATCGTCGCCAGAAACGTGAAACTCACCAGCTCGATCCCCATCAGCACCATCCCCCACCCCACGAGAAGCATCGCGTACGACCGCACCAGCGAAGGGGGGAGCCCCGTCAGCCACAGATAGGCACCGAGGAGGATCATCACCACCGCCCCCACATCGGCCAGCGCCAGACGCCACGGAAAATAGCGCTGCTGCATCGGACGATACCCCCAGAGCAACACCCCATACAGCACCCCCCAGAGGATCCCGAGATGAAATCCGCTCAATGCCACGAGATGGCTTACTCCGAGTGCCGCAATGCGGGTACGGAGTGTTTTGGGTATCGGTGCAGCGAGAAAAATCGCCCGATAAAACGCCTGCATATCCGGATCGGTATGCTGCCGGTTGATCCACGACTCCAGCCGCATACGCCCATTGGAAATCGGAGGCTCCAGCCGTTTGATGCGGCTCTTGCAGTACATCCCGCCCAGAAAATCCCAAAAGCCGATCCGGGGACCGGGAAGCAGTTTCAGATACACCCGCTGCCCCCGTTTCACATCATTTCGATACGCTGTCGTGTAGATGGTTTTTCCCGAATCGGTATGGAGCTTGAGAACAGCATACGTTCGACCGTTTCGGGACTTGGGATAGGTGTTGACAATCGCCGCATGAGCATAGACAAACGGCTGCGCGATAAATCGGCTGTAATCACGATGCATCCACCCCAGCCGCAAAGCCACCACCAGAGCCAGCAAGACCATCGTAATCACAAATTCCCGCTTGGTTGCAAAGAGTTTTGGCTTCTCAAAAACCATGCAGTTCCTTATAGATCTCCTTTTTTATTTCTCGGCTTATGCTTTAGCTCCAGGCCATCCACCCAATAACCAATACACGAATATACCAATATACGGTGCGCAATTGCGCACCCTGCTTTTCACTCAAATCGTCGGTATATCGATATGCCCCTCCCGCATATCGATGTTCCCCTCTTCGTACACCACCTCAAACGGAGCACGACTGCCGCTGTCGGCATCGACGAAACGGGTGTAGCGTTTCTGAAAAATCAAATCGACTGTGCCGGTCGGACCGTTGCGCTGCTTGCCGATGATCAACTCAGTCTCCTCTTCGAGTTTCTTGCGGAAAGTGGAGGTATACTCTTTCCCCTCGGCTCTGGCTTTCATCTCCCGCTCTTTCTCCTGCGCTTCCCGATAGACATCGTCCCGATAGACAAAGAGGATAATGTCGGCATCCTGCTCGATCGCCCCCGATTCGCGCAGATCGGAGAGCAATGGGCGTTTGTTGTCCCGGCTCTCGACGCCACGGTTGAGCTGCGAAAGGGCGATGATGGGAATCTGGAGCTCACGCGCCAGCTGCTTGAGACCCCGTGAGATCTCCGAGATCTCCTGCTGACGCCCTTCACGACTCCCCTCCCCGCTCATCAGCTGGAGATAATCGATGATCGCCATTGTGATTTCCGGATGGCGCGACTTGAGCTTGCGCAGCTTGCTGCGGACATGATGGATCGTCGCATACCCGCCATCATCGACGAAAAGTTTCCGGCGACTCATCTCATCGACGGCTGCACTCAGCTGTGTCCACTGCTCATCGCGCAGATCCCCTACTCTGAGCGCTTGAAGCGGGATAGAGGTCTTGGCTGAGAGGAGGCGAAGCATCAGCTGCTCCGCCGGCATTTCGAGAGAAAAGAATGCTACCCCCTCGTTGCGCTCGATGGCCTTGAGCGCCATGTTGAGCACGAGGGAGGTCTTGCCCATGGCCGGCCGTGCAGCGACGACGACAAGATCCCCTTTGCCAAATCCGCTCGTTTTGTCATTGAGATTGCGAAAACCGGTATCGACCCCGATGAGTTTGGAGTTGCCCATCGCTTTGAGGCGGTTGATCTCTTCCATCATGGCCACGGCAACTTCGGGTGCCTCGCGAAAATCATCGGTCGCACTCTCCTGAGTGATGTGGTAGAGTTTGCGCTCGACGAGATTCATCACCTCATCGGCTTCCAGATCGTCTTCGATAGTCACCTTTTTGATTTCCGTCGCCAGAGTCACCAGTGCCCGCTTGTTGGCATGGGCTTTGATCTCTTCGATGTAGGCTCTGGTATTGGTGATGGGGTTGGCCGAGAGGATGTCAACCATCGCCACCTCATCGAATTTTCCGATTTTCAGGAGCCTGGTGCGCAGAAACTCCTCGTCAATTGGCTTCTCCTCGAGCGAGAGCCCCTCCATCGCTGCAAACACATGCTGGTGAAACGGCAGATAAAAATCCTCCGGCTTCAGGCGCGATGCGACGTCTTCCAGAATCTGCGGGTCAAATAAAATGGCTGAAAGTACCGCACGTTCGACATTGAGGTTGTAGAGATTCTCCATGTCAAAACTCCTTTGGAGTTTTGGGTAAATAGTGAATAGTGAATAGTGAATAGTTTCGGTTTGCATTGCTGTGCAATGCTGTTATTTTAGATTGAAACACTTGATTCATTTCCTATCCCTTCCAATGAAAGCTTTTCGAAAGAAAAGCATACCACAACTATTCACTATTCACTATTAGTTATTCACTCATACGTCTCCGCCATTTTCTCCACCTCTTCGACGAACCGGTCGACGAGTTTGTCCTCGGGCAGTTTTTCGATCACTTCCCCTTTGACCATGATCAGCCCCTGCCCTTTGCCGAAGGCGATCGCCACATCGGCGTGTTTGGCTTCGCCGATGGCGTTGACAACACATCCCATCACCGAGACATCCATCGGGGTGGTGATGTGGGCGGTGCGGCGTTCGACTTCGGCCACGGCGCTGACGAGATCGGCTTCGATCCGGCCGCAGGTGGGGCAGGAGATGATATTGAGGCCGTCTTTGACCCGGCCGGAATCTTTGAGGATCGCTTTGCCCACTTTGATCTCCTCTTCGAGCTCACCGGTAATGGAGACACGGAGTGTATCGCCGATCCCATCGAGCAGCAGGGTTCCAAGCCCAATGGCCGATTTGATCGTCGCATGAAAGATCGTCCCCGCCTCGGTCACTCCGAGGTGAAACGGATAGGGCACTTTGGGGCGGAGCATCCGGTACGCGTCGACGGT